>JBFYZJ010000109.1:0-5087 GCA_041309565.1 Candidatus Krumholzibacteriota bacterium | reverse complement strand
GGCTCGCCGCGGAACCGCACGCGCGTCTCGGGAAGCGAGAGGCCCGAGGTCCCCTCGAAGATCTGGATGACCGCCGCGCCCTCGCTCGATTCGAGCACCATGCCGAGGCGCACGTGCCCCTGCGAATCGACGACCTCCGCGATCTCGTTGAACCCGACGTTGTGGATTCCCTTGACGAAGACGAGGGGGCCGTTCACCTGGCTGATGCCGATGTACTCTCTCCCCTCGGCATGCTTCTTTTCCATCATACCGTCACCGTTTCTCATTCGTACATCTCGGCCATTTGCTTCATGGATTTCTGGAGCTTGTCCCGTATCTCGTCGATCTTCCCGATCTCGTCGTTCGAGACGGAGAATTTCATCCTCATGATGTCGGAATGGACCTCGAGCTTCTTGATCTGGTGGATGTTCGCCCCCGTCTTGATGTTCTCGAGCCCGAGCGTGTAGAACTCGAGAATCACGCGGAGCATCTTCACCTGCTTCTCCGGCGTGCAGTACATGTCGACCTTGTCGTAGCTGTTCTGCTGGAGAAACGCGTTCTTGAACATCTCGCAGGTCTCGAGGACGATCCGCTGCGTGTCGGGGAGCACGTCGGGGCCGACGAGCTTCACGACCTGCTGGAGCTTTCCCTCCTGCTGGAGGAGATCCATGATCCGCTGCCGCAGCTCCATCCACTCGCCGCCCGAGCGCTCCTGCCACCAGTCGGCGACCTCGTCGACGTACTCGCTGTAGCTGTCGAGCCACGAGATCGCGGGATAGTGGCGCGCGTTCGCGAGCTGGCGGTCGAGCGCCCAGAGGCAGCGCACGAACCGCTTCGTATGCTGCGTCACCGGCTCGGAGAAATCGCCGCCCGGGGGAGACACCGCCCCGGCGATGCTGATCGAGCCCTCGGCGCCGCAGAGGGTCTGCACCATCCCCGCGCGCTCGTAGAACTCGGCGAGCCGGGTCGGGAGGTAGGCGGGGAAGCCCTCGTCCGCGGGCATCTCCTCCATGCGCCCCGAGAGCTCGCGGAGCGCCTCCGCCCAGCGCGACGTCGAATCGGCCATGATGGCCACGTGGTAGCCCTGGTCGCGGTAGTACTCGGCGAGCGTGATCCCCGTGTAGATGGAGGCCTCGCGCGCCGCCACCGGCATGTTCGACGTGTTGGCGATCATGATCGTCCGCTCCATGAGCGGCCGCTTCGACCGCGGGTCGATGAGCTCGGGGAAGCTCATGAGCACGTCGGTCATCTCGTTCCCGCGCTCGCCGCAGCCGATGTAGACGATGATGTCGGCGTCGCACCACTTGGCGAGCGCGTGCTGGATCATCGTCTTGCCCGTGCCGAAGCCGCCCGGCACGACGACCGTCCCCCCCTTCGCCTGCGGGAAGAGCGTGTCGATGACGCGCTGCCCCGTGATGAGCGGGAGCCTGAGCGGAAGACGTCCTTTCGAAGGCCGCGGCTTCCGCACCGGCCACCGGTGAAACAGCTTCACCTCGATCTCCGTGCCCGTCGGGCCGGCGATCCGGAGCACCGTTTCCTCGATCCGGTAGGAGCCCTCTTTCGCGACCCACGAGACCGTCCCCTTGACGTTCGGCGGCACGAGCACGCGGTGCTCGATGAGCTCGGTCTCCATGAGCGTTCCGGCGATTTCGCCCCCCTCCACCTTCGTCCCGGCGGCGAGCGCCGGCTTGAAATCCCACACGCTCTCCCGGGAGAGGGACGTCACGTGCAGGCCCTTCTGGATATAGACGCTGCCGGAAGAGTTGCGGATGACCTCGAGCGGGCGCTGCACGCCGTCGTAGATCGTTCCGAGAAGCCCCGGGCCGAGCTCGGCCGAGAGCGGGAGCCCCGAGCTGTAGATATTCGAGCCGGGCGCGAGGCCCGTCGTGTCCTCGTACACCTGAATGGCAGCCCGATCCCCCTCGAGCTTCACGATCTCTCCGACGAGATGATCCTCGCCCACCTCGACGAGATCGAGCATCTTCGCGCTCGCGATCCCTTTCGCGTGGACGACGGGGCCGACGATCTTGTGTACCGTTCCGATGATCTCAAGCACTGCGGGATTCCTCTTTCTGTTCCTGACGTTCCCTTACTCGATCCGGTCCCCCGGCGCAAAAACGCCGTCGAATATGATCGCCCTGATATCGTCCCGGTACCGGTACATCCGCGCTTCGAACGTGTTGTCGAAGATCACGTTCCCGCCGGGAAGCCCCACGCGGACGCCGCCCGCCGTCGCCTCGGGAAGCGGGCGCCCCTCGAGGCGCTTCACGGCGCGCCCCTCGATCCGCATCAGCTCCCGCACCGCGGGAAAGACGGCGGATTCGAGCAGCGCGACGTCGCGACGGTCGGCGTGCACGACGAACTCGTCCCCCTCGAGCATCCGGAGCGCCTCGGCGGCGAGCCCGGCGAGAATCCGCGGATAATCGTCCCGCTTCCTGGTCCGCTCGACGCTCGCGCGAACGGCGTCCATGACCGCGGTCACGACCTCCTCCCGCGCCCTGAGCTTGATGCGGCGCACCTCGAGGCTCACGCTCGAGAGGACGCGCTTCTTGGCGACCGCGCCCTTCTCCGTCGCTTCCCTGAGGATCCGATCGCCCACCGTCCGCGCCTCGCTCTCGGCCTTCTCGATGATCGCCGCGGCGGTGCTCCGCGCCTTCTCGAGGATCGAGTCGGTCTCCTTCGCTCCGTCTCCCCTGATCTGCTCGCAGATTTTATCGACGGATTCCATATCAGCCAACGTTTCCGCTCCCTTGCATGTTCACCCGCGTGTCACACGTTTATTCCGACCGCGGAGCGCACCAGCTGCCGGATCGAGACTCTCCCCGGCATCGGGCCGGTCCGGTCGGGTATCTCGATGATGAGCGGGAAGCTCCGTCCGAAGACGTACGCTTCCATTTCCGCGCGCAAGCCGGCCGCGATCTTTTCGGTGACGATGATGATGCCGATGTCCGGGGACGCGAACGCCTTCTTGAGCGCCTCGCGCGCCTCGTCCGTCGTCTCGACCGCCTCGCCGACGACTCCCGCCAGCTGGAAGCCCGCCACCGTGCTCTCGTCCCCGATCACGTAGAACTGCATGCGCCGACCTCAAATCCTCGTGAGAATCATGATCGAGATGATGAGGCCGTAGATCGCGATTCCTTCCGCGAGACCCACGTAGATGAGGGCCCGCGCCGTGAGCTCCGGCTTCTCGCTGATCGCCCCGAGCGCCGCCGAGCCGACGTACGCGACGGCGATGCCGGCGCCGAGACAGCCGATGCCCGTCGAGAACGCCGCCGCGGCGAAGCCCCAGCCGATCACGCGGGCCTGCTCGCTCGAAATGTTCTTGGACGGCTCCGCCGCCACGAGCGCCGTGTCGTTCTGCGCGCCCTGATGCTGCTGGCTGCGCGCGTCGGTCACCGCGCTCGCCAGGTTGATCACCAGAATCAGGATCACGGTCGAAAACACGGCGACGGATGACAGGGTGATGAACCGCTTCATTCTGCTCCTGCGTGCCTCCTGCTCGGACATGCCTTCTCCTTTCACTCTTCCCGGCCCTGCTGGGCCCCCAGGCCGATTGGTTTGTACGCGACGCCACCACCGGAAAAGAATTTACCGAAGAACTCGTAGTACTCGAGACGGATCGCCTGTATCGTCACGACGAGGCCCTCGAGGGCGATGATCCCGACGTTGCCGAGGACGAGAATCAGGATCGAATAGATCATCCCCCCGCTCTTGTCCTTCACCATGTCGACGAGGCTGAACACCGCGATGAAGAGCCCGACGTGGGCGAGCGAGAAGGCCGCCACACGGATGAACGACACGGTGTTCGCGAGATACCCGATGAGAATCTCGACGACCTCGATGATCGATTCGAACACGTACGATCCGACCCCCGTCTCGAACACCATTTTCCGCCTGCTGATGAGCGCGAGAATCGGCTCGCGGAGGAACAGGAGCAGGATCGGCACGCCGATCGCGACGACGAGAAGCCTCGTCGGAATGGGCTTGTTCGAGAGGAAAATGGAAATGGCGACGATGCCCCCCCAGTACATGACCGCCACGATGAGCCCGGCGTGATCGAAGACGGTCGCCTTGTAGTGCCGCATCCTGATCGAGTTGACGACGTGGAACAGGATCCCGAGCGAGATGACTCCGATGCCGAAGTAGATCGCGACCTTGAAGAAATAGATCACGTTGTGCATCGGCTTCATCCACACGTGCGGGATGAGCTCCTCGAGGCCGAACACGCTGCCGAACAGGAATCCGAAGATCACCGACGAAACGCCGCAGTAGAACGCGAGGCGGCCGACGAGGGCGACCGATTCGCTCTTCCCCTTCGAGCCGAATCCGAGCCACGCGCCGAGGCCGAGCAGCACGGCGCCGTGCCCCACGTCGCCGAACATCATTCCGAACATCACGAGGAACGTCAGGGCGAAGAAGATTGTGGGATCGATGACCTTGTACTCGGGCAGGCCGTAGTTCGAAACGAGCATCTCGAAGGGCTTGAAGAATCCCGGGTGTTTGAGGAGCACGGGCACCTTCACGCGCCCCGCCTTGACGCCGGACACCTCCTCGGGCGCGAGCACCTCGATGATCGCGCGCCCCTTGGCCGCCCTGAGGATCTCCCGCTCCACCTCGCGCCGGTTGCCGCTCGGTATCCACCCCGAGAAGATGTAGGTCTTGCGCGTGCGCTTCAGGTAGTTCTTGACCTTGAGGAGGAGCGCCGCCACGCGGATGGAGCGGCTGTATTCGGTGATGCGGGCGGCGTTCGCGTCGCGCGCCCCGGCGAGGTCCGCCTGAACGCCGGCGAGATCCTCCCTGAGCGACTCGATCTTCTTGCCGAGCTCCCCTTTGACCTCCGCCGCCTCGCGCTTCGCTTCCTCGCCGATCTCGACCTCGTCGAATGAGGCCTCGCGAAGGATGCGTTTGATCTTGAGCCGGTCGCTCTTGAGCGCGATGAGGAGGATGAGCTCGTTCTTCTCGCGGCGCGCGAGCGACAGCACGACGGCGGGGAGGCCGGCGATCTTGTCGCGGAGGTACTGCATGTTCTCGGACTGCACCTCGCCGTAATGCCACTCGAGGAACGAGTACGGCGCGCGCTCGATCGGGAACCCGAGATCCCTGAGAGC
>JBFYZJ010000108.1:0-4822 GCA_041309565.1 Candidatus Krumholzibacteriota bacterium | reverse complement strand
TCTCTCCATCGAGTCCACAGCCTGCGCCCCATATCCACCCAGCAACCCCTTCGCACTCACATTAATCGACCCACCAGACTGAACGTCCAGCACACTACCCACATCCAACTGCAACCCAGCCAACAACCGCGTCGAGTGCGTCACCACCCCTCCGGACAGGATCGTCAACGCACCGATCTCATCCGAGCCCCCGAACGCCCCGTCCTTCACCAGCGTCACACCACTCGCCACCGTGATCGCATCGCTCGCCACATCCAGCACGCTCCCCGTTGGCAGGTTGAACGTGCCACCCTTCATGTTGTTGCCGTCGAACGACCCCACGCTGAACGTCCGACTACTCAGCACGTTCACCACACCCGCCGACGACAACTCGAAGTCCGCCCCCACCGGATAGCTCAGATCTATGGACGTGCTCAGCGTTCCTCCGCTCACCCGCACCCTGTCCGCCGCGAGCGTCGATCCCGTCTGCAGCGTCAGCGTCGAGGCGCTCTCCACGTTCACGTCGAACCCCGACGCGTTCGTCACCGCCAGCGTCCCGCCCGTCGCCACCGTCAGCAACGCCGTCCCCGTCACCATCACCGGCTGCTCCACCGTGAACGGAGAGGTCGCCGCATCGACAATCAACGATCCCAGGTTCCTCACCGTCAGCGTCCGGAACGTCCTCGGCCCCAGCGTGCTCAGCAACGTCACATCCGTGTACCGTATGACCCCAGTCACCCCAGCGTTGTCGAAGAGCAGATCCCCGTACGAGACAGCGTTGTCCTTCAGATAGATCGTCCCCGCAGAGCCCGCATATGTATCCGTACGTGTCCCGTACCGGCTCCCGCCCTTCGCACTCATCGAACCCGTATAGCTCATCACATCGTACCGGACCGAGACACGACCGCCGCCTCCTCCACCGGACCCGCTCCCGTTGCCCGCCCGGCCTCCGTTCGCTACGATGCTGCCCGTCCCGCTCAACGTACCCACGTCCAGCGACACCGAACCACCACTTCCTCCTCCACCGCTCGTCGCATCGGGCCCGGATGCGCCGGTGCAACTGATCGTCCCTCCGAGAAGCAGCTCGCTCGCCGTAACGATCAACAACCCACCCCCATTACCCCCATCCATCGTCGATCCATCCACACCGGCTCCACCACCGCTGCCGAGCTGCGTCGGCGCCACCTCGCTGCCGTAGATCAACCCGTACGGAGGCGAATACCCTCCACCACCCTTGCCGCCATGACTGCCCCCGTCAACCTCACCCGTCCTGCGCAGGATCACACCCGTCACCGGATGATACGTCTCGCCTCTCTCCATCGAGTCCACAGCCTGCGCCCCATATCCACCCAGCAACCCCTTCGCACTCACATTAATCGACCCACCAGACTGAACGTCCAGCACACCACCCACATCCAACTGCAACCCAGCCAACAACCGCGTCGAGTGCGTCACAATACCGCCGGATTCGATCGTCATGTTCCCCAGGACGGTCAAGGGAGCGTCGACGGTAAGACGCCCGGTGGATTGCACGACGACGTTGTCGTACGTCGCCGGTGTCGTGAGCTGTAGCGTGCCGCTAACGATTAGATCTTCTGCACATGCTGCAGCCGGCAGAAGAACCAGGAAGAGAATTGCAGGGAGAGCATAGAGCGTGGCGAGACGCTGCATGACGCTACCTCCGGTTCGAGGATTCACGCGAAAAACCAACGCTTTGCGCCCTAGCCGCGAGCGTAGCTTTCGCATGCCCATTTAAACGCAATCCCTATTTATGAGAGTAAACCGCAGAGGCAGCATAGCATGAGCGATCGAAAATGTCAATATGGGCTAATTATGCCCGGATCCAGCCTAATAACCCCGTCGAGATCAGAAATCCGCATTCCGATCCGGAGGGCCCGGCCGGCGCGGCGGTGACACCCGGCCTACAGCCTTCCGTCTACAATCATCGGATCGAGGAACGACTTCACGTCGTAGATGACGCCGTTCTCCTTCTTGAGCTTTGCGACGTCCAGGGAGCGGAACTTCTCGTGCGCGACGGCGAGGACGACCGCGTCGAAGCTCGCGGGCTTGAGCTTCTCCACGGCGACCAGCGGGAATCCGTACTCGTGCTTCACGTCGTCGCTCAGCGCCCACGGGTCGACCACGTCGATCTTGCAGCCGTAATCGGCGAGCTCCCGAACGATGTCGACGACGCGCGAGTTGCGGATGTCGGTGCAGTTCTCCTTGAAGGTGATGCCGAGGACGAGCACGCGGGCGCCGTGCACCTTGTGCTCCTTGTGGATCATGAGCTTGACGACCTTGTTCGCGATGAAGATCCCCATGTTGTCGTTGATGCGGCGCCCCGCGAGGATCACCTCGGGATGGTAGCCGATCTCCTGCGCCTTGTGCGTGAGGTAGTACGGATCGACGCCGATGCAGTGTCCGCCCACGAGGCCCGGCCGGAAGGGAAGGAAGTTCCATTTGGAGCCGGCCGCATCGAGCACCTCGAGCGTGTCGATCCCCATCCGCTCGAAGATGAGCGCGAGCTCGTTGATGAACGCGATGTTGATGTCGCGCTGCGAGTTCTCGATGACCTTCGCGGCCTCGGCCACCTTGAGCGACGAGACGGGATGCGTCCCGGCCTTGATGATCGACCGGTAGAGCGCGTCCACCTTCAGCATCGTCTCCTTCGTCGAGCCGCTCGTGACCTTCTTGATCTTCGTGACCGTGTGCTCCTTGTCGCCGGGATTGATGCGCTCGGGGGAATAGCCGCAGAAGAAATCCACGTTGAACTTGAGCCCCGAGATCCGCTCGAGGATCGGCACGCAGAACTCCTCGGTGCATCCCGGGTACACCGTCGACTCGTAGACGACGATGTCCCCCTTCTCGAGCACGCCGGCCACCGTCTCGGTCGCCTTCTGTACGAGCAAAAGATCGGGGCGCTTGAACTCGTCGATCGGCGTCGGCACCGTGACGATGAACATGTTGCAGGGGCGCATGTCCTCGGGGTTCGTCGTATACATGAGACGCTTCGCGGCCTTGAGATCCTCGGCGCCCGTCTCGAGCGTGAGGTCGATCCCTTGCTTGAGCTCGTCGATGCGCTTGCGGCTGATATCGAACCCGACCGTGTCGTATTTTTTGCCGAACTCCACCGCGAGCGGAAGGCCGACGTATCCGAGGCCGATGATCGCGATCTTTGTGCTGCTCATGTAACGCTCCTGTTAATAATATGTTACAGCTGCCATTATGCGGATGGCTCCGCCGAACAGGGTACGGCATCGCACTCCCGCAATTCAACGAAAAAGCTGCATAGCGAATATGATGCCGAATCGCGGACCGCCCCCTTCAGATATATCGAAAATATTTGACAAAATGCGATTTGCCGACTATTCTCCCAGGGAGTATCATAACAGGCTAATATGGCCCCCGCGGGGGCGTTTTCCGTCAATTCATCTTCTCAAATCCAACAGGAGGGCACCGTTGAAAGGGCGCGTACTGATAATCGACGACGAAGCCGAAATCCGCCGCAATCTCACGATCGGTCTCACGCAGGAAGGCTACAGCGCGGTGGCCTGCCCCGACGGGATCTCCGCCATTCACGAGCTCAACGCGGCCCGCGAGAAGGGCGAGGCCTTCGACAGCCTCGTGACCGACATCTTCATGCCCGACATCGACGGGCTCAAGATCCTCAAGGTCATCAAGATCCAGCACCCCGATCTTCCGGTGCTCGTGATCACCGGATTCGGCGACGAAGCCCTGAAGACCACGGCCCTTTCCGAGCTCAACACCGGCTACCTCGACAAGCCGTTCGAGATCCCCGATCTCGTCAAGGCGCTCGAGGAGCTCGCCCCCGGCTCGACGGCCTCGAAGGTGGAGACGAAGGCGAAGGCCGCGCCCGAGATGCGCGAGTCGGTGACGACCTACTTCACGATCCGCATCACCGATCCGATGCGCAGCATGGACATCTACAAGCGGCTCTACCAGATGGAAGGCGTCCATCGCTGTGAGGCCGTGCGCGGGGATTTCGACATCATCGTCGTCGCGCGGGCCGGCTCGCAGGACGAGATCAAGAAGCTCAGGGAGCGGATCGCCGCGATGGACGGCGTCCAGCTCGCCTCCGTCTCCGACGTGGAGCGGCCGAAGCTCGACCGCGAAGTGGGCGAGTTCATCGGCATCTACTCGCAGGCGGTCAAGGCGCACGGCCTCGCGAGCTCGAGCAAGCAGCCGGGCACGACGAGCTACATCATCGTCGACATCGATAAGAGCGCGATCCAGCAGATCTTCACGACCGTCTTCTTCATCGACGAGGTCGTCTTCTGCGACGTCATCGAGAACGGCACGAAGCTCGTGGGAATGGTCACGGGGCAGGGGGCCGTCGGCACGATGCCGCGCATCATCGAGAAGCTGAGCCAGATCGACGGCGTGCTGCGCGTCCGCGAGGCGACGGTGATCAAGCTCGTCGAGGACTGATTCCTCGGCAATCCGCCGAACAGGCAACCGATACGGGCGATGCTCCGGCGAGAACGCCGGGTACGGATAATAGACCGGTCGAATCGATCAGGGGGTGGTTACTACGGCTGCCAGGGACGAGAACTTCAATTACCGGCTGTGGCGCTACGACGGCGCGCCGGGCGAGCTGATCCCGCTCCTGCAATCGGCGCAGGATCACTTCGGCTACATCCCGCGACGGGCGATCAGCTACATCGCGGGGGTGACGGGGATCCCCGAGTCCGAGGTGTACGGGGTCATCACGTTCTACAGCCAGTTCCGGCTCCAGCCGATGGGCAAATACGTGATCAAGGCGTGCGACGGCACGGCGTGCCACGTGCAGAACTCCAGGATGATCATCGACACGATCGAGGAC
>JBFYZJ010000107.1:0-7512 GCA_041309565.1 Candidatus Krumholzibacteriota bacterium | reverse complement strand
GCTCTCGACCGCGGTGCCGGAGCATCGCGGTATCGAGCCGGAGCTGTGAGCGCCGATTTTCACGTGGCACGGATTCAGCGTGGTTTCGAAACACGGCGATGTGTTGTGCAGCTGGTAGGGGCCACCCGACGACGCCCAGAAGCAGAACCTCGGATCGAGATAGAAGTCGTTCGTCCCCGCCGCACACCCGCTGTAATCCGATCCGTTCGCCCAGAAGTCGTTGCACCCGAGCGCGGCGCTTCCCCCGGCGCACTGAACGCCCGTCACGCAACCGTATACGATCGAGCGCGTCATGTTCGTCGTGCCGCCGAGAAACGACACGCCGGTCCCGCACAGGGCGATCGTCTCGTTCTGAAGCACGGGCGATCCTCCCTCGATGGAGATCGCGGTCGTGCACGAATCGACGACGCTGTACGTGAACTGCGGAGCGGACGATCCCGTCACGGCCAAGCCTTGACGACACGCCTTCAACGACACGGCCGTGATCGACGGCGAGCCGCCCTCCACGGCGATCGCCGTGTCGAAGTTCCGGATGACGAGGCTCCAGAGTTGGCCTGCCGAGCCGTTCCGGTACGTGATGAACGTTCCCGTTCCGGCGACGGGCGCAATCACGGTGACCTGCCCGTTCTGCGTGATCGAGATGCTCTTGCCGTCGATCACGATCGAGCCCTCGCGGTACACGCCTCCCGTGATCGATATGGCGTCCCCCGAAGCCTTGCAGGAATCGACGGCGGCCTTGATCGTGGGCACGCCCGAAGGGACGTACCAGGTCTTTCCCTCGGTCATCCCCGGGGCCGAGGCCAGAATCAACGCTGCGACGAGTAACGTTTTATGCACTGGCATCACCTCGCTGGCTGAAAGCTACCACACGACTATGCAACGGTCGAGCCAAAAAATGTTCCTCTCCCCCGTTGCCCGCCGCCCGCCTTTGCGTTATTATGAGGCGTCATCGTCCGAAACGGGGGAGCCGTCGAAATGCCTTACTATCGAAGGCGCTCGTCGAATCCGGTCGTCGACTTTCTGACCGGCAGCGTCGTCAACCAGATCATCGTCATCAACGTCATCATCTACGTGATCGAGGTGATTCTCGCCCGAACCGCGTTCGTCGAAATGTTCGGGCTCACGCCGCGGATCGTCGTCACGAAGGGCTGGATCTGGCAGATCGTCACCTACATGTTCCTGCACGGGGACCTCTGGCATCTCATCCTCAACATGTTCATCATCTGGATGTTCGGCTCGCCGCTCGAGAGCGTCTGGGGCAGCAACCGGTTCCTCAATTACTATTTTCTCTGCGGCTTCGGCGGAGCGGCCCTCAGCTTCCTTTTCTCCTTCAACACGACGGTCATCGGCGCCTCCGGCGCCGGCTACGGGATCCTGCTCGCGTACGCGATCTTGTTCCCCTACAACGAGATCTATGTCTGGGGGATCCTGCCCGTCCGCGCCCGCACCCTCGTCATCTTCATGACGATCATCGAGTTCGCGTACGGCTTCTCGGGCCGGGACGGCATCGCCCACTTCGCCCATCTCGGCGGGATGGCGGCGGGATTCATCTACCTCAGGGGCGCGCACCGCGTGCGGAGGTTCTTCCGGAAGATCCGGTCCGGCCGGGGCGGGGGGGACGATTATTTCGGGAATTGATCCGGCCGAGCCTTCGACCGGTCAGGCGGTGCCCGCGAACGACCTCATCGCGATCTCGAGCGCTTCCTGCTCCTCGTCGCTCAGCTTCCGCGACGGTTTCCCGTCACGAATATCGAGCGCATACCCGCGCGTCGACGTCCTCCCGACGAGATTCGTCAGGAGATATCCGTTTTTCTCCCGGGTGAGAAGACAGAGCGAATAGCTCTGCATGCCGCCGATATCCTCGAAGGCGTTGTACTTGACGAGACCGGTCCCGCTGTAGCAGCCCGCGAGCAGATGGAGAATCCGCTTGATCTCCTCGGAATGGCCGCGCAAAAACTCGCGGTTCTCGTCGACTCCCTTGAGGAGCTCTTCCAGCGCGGCCTCCGAGCCCTTCTTCTCGTACGCCTCCGCCATGCCGCGGAAGGGGCGCCTGAGCCTCGCGAGCTGCGCGAGCACGACGACGGAGCATGCGAGTGCTGCGACGGCGAGCACGAGCGCCGCGATGATGAGCGCGCCGGACTGAGCTTCGATGTATTCGATCATGCTCCCTCTGCACCGCCGGCCGGAGCGCCGCCGCGGGATAAAAAACCGGGGCTTCGAGAAGCCCCGAGTAGTGCAAATGCCGGGGGCGGGATTTGAACCCGCACGGGTTTCCCCACTACCCCCTCAAAGTAGCGTGTCTACCAATTCCACCACCCCGGCACAATCCGGTATCTCGAAGGGGGAATCGCTCAATTGCCCCCCGGGTTCCCTTCGGGCGTCCCCTGAGTCCCGCTTCCCTGTTCAGTGCCGCCTTGGGCTTCCTGGCCCGGCTGGGGCACGTTTCCGAGCACGTCCTCGATGTTCTTCTGGTCCTCGGGAGCGACCGTGCCCCACTGCTGAGACGCGGCCTTCCGCAGCGGGCTCGATTCCCGGGACGCGCCTCTTCCCGTCGACAGGAACGCGAGGGACAGGGAGGTCAGGAAGAAGAGGATCGCGATGTACTGCGTCGCCTTACCGAGAAAGGTCGCGGTTTCGCGGCCGCCGAAGATCTGGCCTGAGCTTCCGCCGAATGCCGCCGACAGCGCGCCACCCTTGCTCGACTGCATGAGCACGACGATCGTAAGTAAAACGCAGCCAATAAGATGTATTGCAAGGACAATATTGAAGAGCATTCCTCCACCAGCCTTTTCAAAAACAGTAGTCTAATGAAAACTCAGGCGGTAGTCAAATGATTTATCAAGCGATTACCTCGGAATCATGCCGAGGAAGCTCGCCGCCTTGAGGGAGGCCCCCCCGATGAGGAGGCCGTCCACCTCGGGCTCCGCGAGGAGCGCCGGGGCGTTCTCCGGCTTGGCGCTGCCGCCGTAGAGCACGGGCAGATTTTCGGAGGCGGCGGTGCCGAAAAGCTCCCGGACGACGATCCGGATCACGCCGTGCATCTCGGAAGCGTCCTGCGGGGTGGCGGTTTTTCCCGTTCCGATCGCCCACACGGGCTCGTACGCGACGACGACCCGCGCGAACTCCTCCGCGGCGAGCCCTTCGCATGCGTCCCGCACCTGACGGGTGACGACCTCGATCGCCGTGAGCTCCTCGCGCTCCGCGAGCAGCTCTCCCACGCACAGGATCGGGGCGAGTCCGGCGCGAAGCGCCGCGCGGAGCTTCCGGGCGATGACGGCGTCCGTTTCCCCGATGACGTGCCGGCGCTCGGAATGCCCGACGAGCGCGTACGCGCAGCCGAGGGAGCGGAGCATCGCTCCGGATATTTCGCCGGTGTAGGCGCCCTCGTCCTCGAAATAGAGGTCCTGCGCGCCCGTCTTCACGGACGACCCGCGCACCGCCTCGGCGACGGCGGGAAGCGTGGTGAAGGGAGGAATGAGGACGACGTCGCAGGCGGGAGGGGCGGACTCCACCCTCCCGCGGATCTCCCGCGCGAGCGCGGCGCCCGCGACGTGATCCAGGTTCATCTTCCAGTTTCCCGCCAGTATCTTCCGTCTCATACTACCTGTCGCTCAGCGCTTCGACGCCGGGGAGCTTCTTCCCCTCGAGGAGCTCGAGAGAGGCGCCGCCCCCCGTTGAAACGTGCGTGATCTTCGCGGCGAGACCGAGCTGATTCAGCGCGGCGACCGAGTCTCCGCCGCCGATGACCGTCTTCGTCCCTTTCCTCGTGATCTCCGCCATGATCCGCGCGATCTTCTTCGTGCCGTTCGAAAAGTTCGGGATCTCGAAAACCCCCATGGGGCCGTTCCAGAACACCGTTTTCGCCTTCATGAGCTCGTCGCGGAACAGGTCGACCGTCTTGTCGCCGATGTCGACGCCCGCCCAGTCCTCGGGGATGTCCCCCGTCGAGACGACCTTGCTCTCGGCCGAGGCGCTCACCTCCCCGGCGACGACGCAATCGACCGGCAGGAAGATGCGTTTCCCCTTCGCGCCGTCGGGCTCCATCAGCTCGCGGCAGAGCGGGACGAGATCGTCGTCGACGATCGATTTTCCGATCTCGAGACCGGCCGCCTTGAAGAACGTGAACGCCATGCCGCCGCCGATGAGCACGCGGTCGACCCTGCCGAGCAGATTCTTGATGAGATCGAGCTTTCCCGAGATCTTCGCGCCACCCATGAGGGCGACGAAAGGACGCTCCGGATTCAGCAGAAGCCCTTCGAGCGCTTCGAGCTCCTTCTCCATGAGAAAGCCGGCCACCTTGTCCTTGAAATGGCTCGTTACGCCGACCGTCGAGGCGTGCGCCCGATGCGCGGTTCCGAAGGCGTCGCTCGCGTAGAGATCGCCGCACGCGGCGAGCCGCTGTGCGAACGCGGCGTCGTTCG
The DNA here is from genome assembly GCA_041309565.1 of Candidatus Krumholzibacteriota bacterium. Classification (GTDB taxonomy): domain Bacteria; phylum Krumholzibacteriota; class Krumholzibacteriia; order Krumholzibacteriales; family Krumholzibacteriaceae; genus SSS58A. Next base: position 3,091 of record JBFYZJ010000107.1, on the reverse strand, counting down.
CCTCTTCCTCGGCGTAGAACCGGACGTTCTCGAGCAGGAGAATCTCGCCGGGGCGCAGCGCCGCGGCCGCCTTCTCGACGTCGGGGCCGACGCAGTCCTCGACGAACCGGACCGGATGCTTGACGAGATCCCCGAGGCAATCGGCGACGGGACGCATCGAGTAGGTCTTGTCCTTTTTCCCCTTCGGCCTGCCGAGATGCGACATGAGCACGCAGCTCCCGCCCTGCGAGGCGATGTAATCGATGCTCGGAAGCGAGGCGCGCACGCGCGTGTCGTCCGTGATGCTCCCCTCCTTCGAGAGCGGCACGTTGAAATCGACCCGCATGAGGACCCGGCGACCCTTGAGATCCACGTCCCTGAGTGTCTTTTTCCTCAAAGCATTCTCCTCCCCGAGGATGAGCGCGACGCGCCCTGCTACCGGGCGATGAGCTTCATCATGTCGATCATTCTCATCGAATAGCCGTATTCGTTATCGTACCACGAGAATATCTTGAATACCCGCGGGGTGACGCCCATGGTGGAGAGCGCGTCGAATATCGACGAGGCGGGATTGCCGACGACGTCGCACGACACGATCGGATCCTCGCAGTACTCGACGATGCCCTTCATCGGTCCGTCGGCGGCCTTCTTGACCGCCGCGTTGATCGCCTCGATCGAGGCGTCCTTCTCGAGCGTGACGACGAGGTCGACGAGCGAGCCGTCCGGCGTGGGAACACGCACCGATGTCCCGTCTATCTTCCCCTTGAGATCGGGCATCACCTTGCCGACCGCCGACGCGGCCCCCGTCGTCGTCGGAATCATGGACATGGCCGCCGCGCGGGCGCGACGGAGGTCCTTGTGCGGAAAGTCGAGAATCACCTGGTCGTTCGTGTACGCGTGGATCGTCGTCATGAAACCGTTCGCGATCCCGAAGGAATCGTGGAGAATCTTGGCGATCGGCGCGATGCAATTCGTCGTGCACGAGGCGGTCGAGATGATGTGGTGCTTCGCGTTGTCGTAGAGCTTGTCGTTCACGCCCATGACGATCATGATGTCCGGATCGGGAGACGGCGCCGAGATGATGACCTTCCGCGCGCCCGCCTCGACGTGGAGCGAGGCGTCCTTGTGCTTGCGGAACTTGCCGGTCGACTCGATGACGACGTCGACGCCGAGCTTCTTCCACGGGAGCGCGGCCGGGTTCTTCTCGGCGAACACCTCGATCTGCTTTCCGTCCGCCACGATGTACTTGTCGTCCTTCACCGCAACCGAGCCCTTGAACTTCCCGTGAACGGAGTCGTATTTCACGAGGTGCGCGAGCGTGGCCGCGTTCGTGAGATCGTTGATGGCGACAATCTCGAAGTCCTTGTCCTTGACGGCCTCGCGGAACACGAGACGGCCGATTCTCCCGAAACCGTTGATGGCAACCTTGATCGCCATGGGGCCCTCCTCCTTGTGTGATGTGTTTCCTTACCGGGCTTCTCCGACGCTCCCGAAGAGCTTCATCTTCTCTCGGACGACCGCGTACGTGCCCTTCCGGGCCGCAGCCATGAGCTCTCTGTTTGTAGCGAGCACGATCCTCTCCCCCTGCTCTTGTGCGTGCAGATCGCCGAAACAGGGGAATGTTCCCACAGGAGATACCGATCTGTCAAGCTGCAGATGGCCGCTCGCTCGCCGCCGGGCGCAGGAACGCCGAAACGGCTAACGCACAACATATCAATCTCTTGCGCGGCCCGCCGCGAGGACGGTGAGCGAGCGCGGCGATGCCGCTTCCAGCGCGGCGGCGCAGGCTCTCGCCGTCTCCCCCGTCGTCAGGAGATCGTCCACGAGTACGACGTCTCTGCCCGCGACGGACGCTGCGCCGCCGAGGCCGAACGCGCCGCTGACGTTTTCCGCGCGCGCGTCCCGGTCGAGCGTCGATTGCGCCTTCGTGTTCCTGATTCTCACGAGCGCGCCTGCATCGACCTCGAGCCCGAGCCTCCCGGCGACCTCCCGGGCGAGGAGCGCCGATTGATTGTAGCCGCGGGAGATCTCGCGCTTCGGATGGAGCGGAACGGGAACGAGCAGGGGATCGCGCACGGCTCCTCCCGGGAAACGCTCGCGGTACTCGCCGAACGCCGCGGCCATCCACCACCCCAGCGGGGGAGCAGCAATCTTCCCCCCCGAGAACTTGAGAAACCGCACGAGCGCGAGCAGCTCGTCGTTCGTATGAAACGGGGATACGACGAGGATGCGTACGCCCGCGCCGGCGGATCGCGCGACCGGTCCGGCGGCCGGGGCCCAATCGAGTTTCGACCAACACCCCTCGCAGAGAATATCGGCCGAGAGCGAGAGCCCCCCGCGGAGCGCCATCCGCGCCCCGGCGCCGATGAACTCCTCCATGCGGCCGGACGCGCGCGGAACGTTCCCGCCTGATGCGGGATCGAACGAACCGATTCCCCGGCCGCAGACGAGACACGATCGAGGTATGAGACAATCGAGGAGAAACGAGAGGAATCCCCGCACCGCCACCCTTCCCCCTGACCTGAACCCGGTCGCGCGCCTTCGTGCGCCGCGCCCCTACGCCGCCGCTTGCTTGCCCTGCCGCGCCCGCGCCGAAAGCCGCCAGAGCAGGACGACTCCGACGGCGACGAGCGCGACGCTCATCATCTGGCTCACCGTCATCGATCTTCCGATCATCGCCGAATCCTCGTAGAACCTGAGAAAATCGATCGCGAAGCGCCCCGTGCCGTAGAGCACGCACAGCAGGGCGAAGGTGAAGCCGGGGAACGGACTCTTCCGGTCGACGAGCAGGAGCGCGCACCCTGCCAGCAGCCCGTAGAGCGAATCGTAGAGCTGCGTCGGATGCACGGCGATCCCCGGGCACGCGTATCCCGCGGCCGAGTGCGGCGGAAAGACGACGCCGAGAAACGATCCGGTCGGATGCCCGAAACAGCATCCGCTCAGGAAGCAGCCGATTCTCGTGAAGAAGAAGCCGAGCGCGATCGACGGAGCGCACGCGTCGGCGACGGCGAGAAACGACAGCTTTCTGCTCCGGATATAGAGGATCGCGCCGGCGAGGGCGAGGATGAAGCCCCCGTAGAAGGTCGCTCCCCCCTGCCACAGCGCGACGATG
>JBFYZJ010000106.1:0-4335 GCA_041309565.1 Candidatus Krumholzibacteriota bacterium | reverse complement strand
CTTCGGACATCCCGCCGTGCTTCACGTCGACGCTCGAAGGCACATCGATCTTCTCGAGCTCGCGGTCGAACGCGGCGCGGGCCTCGCTCAGGGAGCCCGATGCGATGTTCGCCGTCAGCTCGATCATGCGCTGCTTGTCGTTGCGCATGATCTGCGATTCGCCGAATGCCGCCCGCACCGTGCCGACGTCGGAGAGCGGCACGGCCGCCCCTGTGCGCGTCGGGAGCGGCATATCTTTGATGATGTACGGATCCCGGCGGTGCGTCTCGGCGTACTTGACCTTGACGTCGTACTCCTCGCCCATCTCGCGGTAGACCCCCGCCTCGACTCCCTCGTACGCGGCGCGCATGAGGCTCCCGATCGCGGCCGCGTTCAGTCCCTGCTCGGCGGCCTGATGGCGTTTCGGCACGACGGCGAACTCGGGCTTCCCGGCCTTGCGGCTCGTCTCGATCTCGACGAGGCCGGGAACGCGGTGAAGAATCTGGTACACCGAATCGCCGATCGCCTCGAGCGCCTCCTGATCGGACGAGAGCACGTCGATAACGAAATCGGCTTCCCCGCCCCCCGTCGCGCCCCCCTCGGCCGTGATCATGATCTCGGCGTCGGGGATGCCGGCGAGCTCGGGGCGCATCACGTTGAGCAGCTCGGTCACGTGCATGCCGCGTTCCGAACGGTCGACGAGCTTCGCCGTGATGACCGCGTCCTCGACGCTCCGCTGGCCGCCGCCGACCTTGACGAGCACCCCTTCGACCTCGGCGTGCTTCCGGAGAATGTCCGCGACACGCTCGGCGGCTTCCCTCGTCCGTTCGAGGCTCGTCCCCGGCGGCAGATTCATCGAAACGATGACGACGTTCTGATCGATGCGGGGCATGAACTCGCCGCCGACGAAACGGAAGAGCGCGAGCGAACCGAAGAATATCGCGGCCGTGAGCAGAATCCAGCGGCGGCGGCGTTCGAGCATCCGGTCGAGGACGCCGCGATAGCCGCGCGCGCGATCGTCGTAGAACTTGTCCCACTTCTCCCCGATCCGCGCCCAGAATCCCCGCGCGCCGGGATCGCGGTCGGACGCCTGCGGCCTGATGAGGCGCGCCGCGAGCATCGGCACGATCGTGAAGCTCACGACGACGGAGAAGATCGTCGCGTACACGACCGTGAGGCCGAACTGCACGAAGAAGCGACCGATGATGCCGCTCATGAAGGCGATCGGCGTGAAGACGACGATGTTCGTCAGCGTCGAGGCCGCGACGGCGATGGCGACCTCGGCTGTTCCCTTGACGGCGGCCTCCTCGGGAGCCGTGCCGAGATGCACGTAGCGGGTGATGTTCTCGATGATGACGATCGAGTTCGTCACGAGCGTCCCGATCGAGATGCCGAGCGCCAGCAGCGACATCACGTTCAGCGAGAATCCCGCCTGATCCATGAGGAGAAAGGTCGCGATGACCGAGATGGGCATCGAGAGGGCGGCGACAACGGTCTGCTGCCAGTTGTGCAGGAAGAGGAGAAGCAGCAGCGCCGTGAGCAGGATGCCGATCATGACGTTCGAGAGCACGTCGTTCACCGACGCCAGCACGAAGGGGGATATGTCGTTCACGATCGTGATCGTGATGTCCTTGTCGATCGTTTTCTCGAGCTCGTCGAGCGCTTCGTAGACGCCGGCGGCGACGAGCACGGTGTTGCCGTCGGAGCGCTTGTTGATCGAGACGCCGATCACCGGTTCGCCGTTGTACGTGGAGGATTCCCGGAGCTCCTCCGTGCCGTCCACGATCTTCGCCACTTCGGACAGGGGCACCGTGCGCCCGGAACGGAGCGGGAGGCGCACGTCGCCGAGCTCCCGCGGCGAGCCGATCTCCCCCGTCATGCGGAGCGTGATCTCCCGCGCGCCGCGCGTGATGTGGCCGGCGGGGATATTCAGGTTTTCCGCGGCGACGGCGCCGGTGACGTCCATGAGGCTCAGCCCGTACGAGCGGAGCTTCTGCGGCGAGATCTCGACGCGGATCTCGCGCTCGCGCTTCCCCGTGATGTCGACCGAGGCGACGCCGTCGATTCGGCTCAGGCGGTCCTTGACGACCTTGTCGGCCACCCGGTAGATCTCCTCGAGGGGGCGCGGCGCGGCGATGGCGAGCTCGATGATCGGGTACGCGGAGAAATCGAACTTGCTGATGACCGATTTCTCGGCGTTCTCGGGGAGATTCGCCTGTATCGCGTCGACCTTGTCCTTCACGTCGATCGCGTCGAGATCGACGTCGGTCTCGAGCTCGAACTCGATGAAAACCTGCGAGACGTTTTCCTGCGAGTAGGACGTCAGGTCCTTCACGTTTGCGATCGTCGAGACGGCGTCCTCGATCTTCTTCGTGATCTGGCTCTCCACCTCGCCCGGAGAGGCGCCGGGATACACCGTCGTCACGATGACGAACGGGAACTCGATGCTCGGCATGAGCTCGGTGACCATGCGGCCGTAGGAGTAGAGGCCGAGCACGACGAATCCGACGACGATCATCGTCGTGAGCACGGGGCGCTTGACGAATATCCGGATGATGTTCATCGAGCCGCAGCCTCCTCGCCGCGGACGATCTTCACGCGATCGCCGTCCTCGAGGAGCGATTGGCCGAACCGCACGACGCGCGCCCCGTCCTCGAGACCGGACACGATCTCGACCTCGTCGGGTGTCCGGAGCCCCATGACGATTGCGCGCCGCCTCGCGACGAGCGAATCCCCGCCCGCCGCTTCGATGGTGAAGACGATGGGCGCGCCTGCGCGCTCGACGAGGCAATCCGTCGGAACCTTGACGGCGCCCCGGCGCTCGCCGGAGAGCACCTTGAACGATACGACGGCTCCCGGCATGAGCCTCCCTTCCGGATTGGGGAAGAGCACTTCCCCTTTCACGAGATGGCTCTCCGGATCGGCCGCCAGATCGACCTTGCTCACGACGCCCGTTCCCGAATCCCCGTTCGAATCCGAGCTCCAGACCGCCTTCTGCCCCGCCCGCAGCGACGCGGCCTGGCTCGCCCCCGCGTCGAAGGTCGCCCGGACCGAGTCGGTCCGCGCGATCCACATGAGGGGAACGTACGCGTCCGCCATCTCCCCCTCCTTCACGAGCACGCTCGTGACGACGCCGGCATGCATCGCGGCGAGGGACGTGCTTCCGCGCGCGTCCTCGAGCCCCGCCTTCGCGACCTCGAGCGCGAGCTCGGCCTTTTCGAGCATCTGCTTCGAAACGGCCCCTTCTTTATAGAGCGCGCGCATCCGCTCGGCGTCTGCTTCGGCGTCCTGATACAGTGCGAGAGAACGCGGGTACGAGAGGAGCATGGCGCTCGGAGAGGTCGTCTCGAGACGAATGAGCGTCTCCCCCGCCTTCACCCGGTCCCCTTCCTTCTTCGCGACGCGCAGCACGGGAATCGAGTTCGTCGAGATCACGGCGTACTGGAAGGAGCCTTCGACCGTTCCCGCGAGGCTCGTCCACATCTCGAGATCCCCCCGCGAGGCCTTCGTCACCTCGACCGGCTTGCCCTCCGATTCCTGAATCGAGCTGATGCTGGCGAAGCTCTCCTTCGAGCTGACCCGCCAGAAACGGTACGCGAACAGAGCGACGACGGCGACGACGGCGATCAAGAGGATCATGCGTCCGCGGCGCATCTTGCTCATTCCCTGATTGCTCATTGCTGCTCCTTCCCCTGCGCGCCGGACACGGCGCCGAAACTCCTGCTCCCCACGGCGAGCTCCAGATACGCCTGCGCCATCCTCGAGGCGAACAGCGCCTCGGCGAGCTGCGCCTGCGACGTGGTCATGGCCAACTCGGCGTCGAGCCGCTCGAGCGGCATCGCGAGCCCGTTCTCGAGCCGCACGAGCGCGATGCGGTGAGCTTCCTCGGCAAGCTTCACCGATTCCTCCCGCCCCTCGAGCGCGGTGAGGGCGTTCTCGATGTACCGGTACGACTGGCGCACGGCGAGCTCCTTGTCGCGCGCGACGCGTCCAAGCTCGACCTCGGCCGAGCGCACGTCCGCCTGCGCCGTCTCTATTTTTCCCTTTGCGTTGAAGCCGTCGAAAATCGGGATCTGGAGGCCGATCTGGACCGCCGCGCTCTTGGCGATGAGCTCGTTCGGCGGAAGCCAATCGTCCGACCACTGGGTCTGCACGGCGTAGGAACCGGTGAGCTGCATGATCGGATATCGCTCCGCCTTCGCGATCCGGAGGAACTGCTTCTGGGCGCCGACCGCGTGCTCGAGCGCCTTGATCTCGGCGCTTCCCCCGCGCATCGCGGCGATAACCGTGTCGAGCCCCGCCGGATGCGCCGCCGCCGTGAGCGAATCGGTGAGGCTCACCTCGTCCGCCGCCTCG
>JBFYZJ010000105.1:0-2904 GCA_041309565.1 Candidatus Krumholzibacteriota bacterium | reverse complement strand
TGAGATCCATGTTCGGAATGAAGAACTGCGGCTGATTGTAATCGCTCGCGCCGTGCATGACCGAGCCGACGCCGACATCCCAGTTGAGGCTGATCGAGCTCGAGAGCTTGAGGCCGAAATGCCCCATGTAGTAGCCCATCCCGAACGATTCCCCGCCGCCGCCGGAGTAATAGGAGAATCCGGCCGACGACGAGAAGCTCAGGCCGGGCACGTGCAGGAACGACGCCCCGGACTGGGGATTCAAGTAGTCCGAGAACACGCTCGGTCGCGCCGGCGCGCTCTCGGTCTGCGCGAGCGCAGCGACGGAAACGAACGCGAGCATCATCGACAGAACGCAGACGCGCATCATTGTCTTCACGCCGGCGACCTCCGTGTCGTCAAGAGATCCCGAATCTTCTCCTTGAGCGGCGTGAGATCGACCGATTTCACGATATACGCGTCCGCCGCCCACGTTTGGAAATTGTCCTTGTAGATCGAATATGCCGAGTTTAGGATCACCGGCAGGCGTTTGCGCTGCTTGGCGATCTTCATGAGCGCATCGATGCCGCTCTCCTCGCCGAGCTTGATGTCGAGGACGACGAGATCGGGCTCATCCCTCTCCACCGACTCGATCGCCTCCGCGACGGTGGCCGCCGAGACGGTTTCGTACCCATCGCTCCGGAGCTCCTCGCTGTAGAGCTTTCGCACGTTGATTTCGTCATCGACGATCAATATCTTCATCATGGCCGCCCCCCTATAACGGGAATATAATCGAAAAACCGGCGCGTGTCGAGCGCTCCGGTTTCGATTCTCACATTCACCCGCGCGGCGGGTCAAGTCTTTTCGCGGCTTCAATCGACGGCGATATCGATGACGATGCTGAGGTGGATCTCCTTCGTCGCTTCTTCCTTCGAGAGGCGCACGGGCACCCGGATCAGCTTCTCCTCGACGACATCGAGGCGCGGCCGGGGCGCCGCCTTCGGCTGTTCCTCGGTTTCCTGCAGGGCGACCTTGGCTCTGAGCCTATCGACGGAATCGGCAATGATCTCTCCCGACTTCATCGGCTGCGGGGGAGCTTCCTTCGCCGTCGCCCGCTCCTGCTCCTGCGCGTCCGTGCCGTTCAGATCGACGAGATGCCCGTAGTCCTCGTATCCCTCCCGCGTCGCGCCGAGATCGATGCTCTGCGGATCGACGCGGTCCTTCAGCACGCTGTCGACGAACTCGGATACGGATGCGGGCTCTTCTCCCTTCTTCTCCGCGCAATTTCGATAGTCGCCCGTGTCGGTCACCGCTCCCGCTTTCGAAGCGCCTTTCGCGACGACCTCGATGTTGAGACGCTCCCGGCTCCGCGGCTCGCGAACCTCGCGCTTCCGGTCGGGATCCTTCAGCTCATCCTGCATATTCTTGAAGACGAGCTTCGCGATCCCCGCGAACGTCTCGTATACGCCGCCCCCCTTGCTCGCGACCGCTTCGAAGTTCGGCACGGCGTCCGGATTGAGCTCTTTCTCCATGATCTCGCGCTCGATCCGGTTGGGCAGATCGCGCTTGTTGTACTGGATCACCCACGGAATCGTCTTCAGCGTCAGGCCGAGATCGTTCAGGTTGTCCTCGAGATTCTGAAGCGCTTCTTTGTTCTCTTGCATGCGGTCGGGGGCCGAGTCCGCGACGAACACGACGGCGTCCACTCCCTTGAGCACGAGCTTGCGCGTGGCGTTGTAATACACCTGGCCCGGCACCGTGTACAGGAGGAAGCGCACCTTCATCCCGTTGATCTCGCCGATATCGATCGGCAGGAAATCGAAGAAGAGGGTGCGATCGGTCCGCGTCTTCATCGAGACCATCTTCCCCTTGTTCTCGCGGGGGAGCTTCGAGTAGATGAATTCGAGATTCGTCGTCTTGCCGCTGAGGCCGGGGCCGTAATAGACGATCTTCGCGTTTATCTCTCCGCCGGCATAATTGAAAACTGCCATGTCACTCCCTTTCGATCGACGCCGGGGTGGGAATGCTGCTCGCCGATGCCCGCGCACGGAAGCCGTTTCTCCGGAGCAGATTCCTCGATGCTCAGGCTGGGGGTGCTGAAACCAGCTTTGGCGCCCGAAAGCGCCCACCCCGGCATTCAGAAACGAGCGCAAGGAGCATGCCACTGTCAACATTCGGTTACGTTTTTTAACTTATTTAAAAACAAGTAGTTGCGCAGTCATTCGCCGTCAGGAGACCAATCATGAAAAAAGGCCCTCTCCGGTATTGAGAGAGGGCCCTTGAAAAGTGCAATGCGGCCGCGGATGGATCTCCCTCGATCTCCCCGCGACGAAGAATCAATTGCCGGGACAGCCCGCCGTGCTGCAGTTCAGGTCCACATGCGTGACGTTTTGATCGGACACGCTGAAATTCTGAGTCCAGCAGAAGCTCGTGTCACCCGCGACCACGACGAGATTCGCGTGGGCTTCGAGCAGATGGTTGCCCGAAGAAACATCGATGAACCACGTCCGCTCACTCGAGTACGAGCCGACGTAATTGCCGTCGATGAACACCTGCGTATTGAATGAGAGGCAGTTCTGGAAGCCGATTTCCAGACCGGTCGGCTCCGCCTCCGTCGTTTCGTCGCTGCACCCCAAGAACATCGACACCGTAATCGCTATCAACACAAAAGCACCGATCCGGAACATCGATACCTCCTCTGATATTCCTCGGAATCCAGGCTCTGAGGATCGGTTCAACTCCTGGTGGAATCTAACAGATAGGGAGCGGCTTCACAATGGAAAAATGCGCGGCGGGGATCTAGAGCTTCGTGCCGCACCACGGGCAGAATCGATAGCCGCTTTCGACGAGCCGGCCGCACGAGCAGGAGAGATCATCCGGTCGCGCGACGACGATTCCCTGCCGAAGCGGGTCGCGCCGGAGCTCTTTCAGGCGATCGTAGAGCTG
>JBFYZJ010000104.1:0-2782 GCA_041309565.1 Candidatus Krumholzibacteriota bacterium | reverse complement strand
CGCCGCCGAGACCGCGATGCGTCTCGATCCCTCGCGGCCGGAGTACGCGATGCGGGCGATGGACCTCAACGAGGAGCTCGGGCGCACCTACCGCGCCGGCGTGCTCCAGTGCTATCTGGAAGATCGCTGGCAGCCGTACGAGAGAATGCTCAGGCTCGAGGCCGCGGCCGATTAAACGGCACGTCGCGAAGCGAGCATCCAAAGCCATTTGCGCCGCGACGGGCTTCTATGTATCTTGAATCAACGGCTGCCCACCACCAGCATCCCCGAAAATCATGTGCGGGCGTTTGTCCGTCCGATCCGAAGGAGCGTCGGTGCGATGGCAAGAATTGCTTCCCTCTGCGCGATTGTCCTGTGCCTGCTCGGCGGCGCTTTCGGCGGGGCCCGGGCCGGCTGGATCCCGGACGGCGTCCACCTCTGCCCCTCCGAGGCGGTTCAGACTCTGCAGCTGATCGTCACGGACGGCGCGGGAGGCGCCATCGTCGTCTGGCGATCGCTCATCAACGGCGATCCGAATGTCGTAGCGCAGAGGATCGACGGGCACGGAGACAAGCTATGGGGCGAGAGCGGCCTCGTCATCTGCGACGCTCCCCACGGTCAGCTGCCCCGCGATATGATACCGGACGGCGCGGGGGGCGCCTTCATCGCGTGGGAGGACCAGCGCAACGGCATGGAGGACGTCTTCGTGCAGAAGATCGACGCGTCGGGTGCTGCGCTCTGGACATCGAACGGGGTAGCCGTCTGCACGGCCGCGGACGGTCAGGTCTGGCCGCAGCTGTGCCCCGACGGCGCGGGGGGCGCGATCGTCGGATGGATCGACTATCGCGGCGGCGTGTTCTGGGACCTCTACATCCAGCGCGTGAGCGCGTCGGGAGCCGTCCAGTGGGCGGCGAACGGCGTGCCCCTCTGCGCGGCCGCGAACGACCAGTTCCACCTCGTCATGCTGCCGGACGGCGCAGGGGGCGCGATTGCCGCATGGTACGACTTGCGCTTAAATCCCAACTATGACATCTACGCGCAGCGCATCGACGGCTCGGGGAACGCCCTGTGGACGACGGACGGAGTGCCCGTCTGCACCGCGGTCAACATCCAGAAGTACCCCGTGATGGTATCGGATGAAGCGGGAGGCGTAATCATCGCATGGAAGGACAACCGGCGCGGCCCGGACGATATCTATGCCCAGCGGCTGAGCGCCTCGGGGACGGCCATATGGACGGCGAACGGCGTATCCATTTGCGCGTCGGGGGGCGTGCAGAGATTCCAGAAGATCGCCGCGGACGGCGCGGGCGGTGCGGTCATCGCGTGGCCGGATACGCGAAGCGGGGCATACGACATCTACGCCCAGCGGGTGAGCTCCGCGGGCGCGGCCCGATGGACCGCGAACGGCGTTCCCGTCTGCACGGCCGCGGGAGCGCAGGAGAATCCGCAGATCGTCGCCGACGGCGCCGGCACGACGTTCATCACGTGGCAGGACGCGCGATCAGGTAATTTCGACATCTACGCCCAGCGGCTGAACGCCTCGGGCGGCGCCCAATGCACGGCGAACGGCTTCGCCCTGTGCACGGCCGCTGAGGAGCAGTCTTTCCCCGTCATTGCCAGAGACGGCGCCGGGGGCGCCATCGTCGCGTGGCAGGACTTCCGCGACGGAATCATCTTCAACATCTACGCCGCCTCCACGCAGCTCGCGAGCGTCACGCCCAACAGCATCGATTTCGGAAGCGTGCTCGTGGGAGAGCGTCGCGATACGGTGTTCACGATCGAGAACGAAGGCTGCGGGATCGTCTATTTGAACGTCGGCGAGGCCTGCGAGCATTTTCAGATAATCACCGATGAAATGGTCCCCTTCCTCGGGCCGGGGCAATCGGTGGAAGTGACCATCCGCTTCGAGCCGGCGAGCGCGGGCCCGCACGCCTGCGAGATCGCGACCGGCGCGGCGTGCTCTCCGGTGAGCTGCACGGGAGTCGGGGTGGACGAAACGAGCGGCGCGGACACGCCGCCGGCGCCCGATGCGACCTTCCTCGCCCAGAACTATCCGAATCCGTTCAATCCGGCGACGGAGATCGTATTCGGCTTGAGCGCTCCGGCGAATGTCTCGCTCAGGATCTTCGACGCGGCGGGACGCCTCGTGCGCGAGCTCGCGGCGGGCGACCGCCCGGCCGGCACGCACCGCGCGATATGGAACGGCCGCGACGCGAGCGGCGCGGCCGTTTCAAGCGGAATCTATTTCTACCGGCTCGAGGCGGGAGCGTTTTCCGAGACCCGGAAGATGGTTTTACTGAAATAGAGCCGCCGCGATTCGTGCTATTTCCGCGGCGGCATCGACACCTTGTACTTCGTCACCCTGCGCCCGCCGTCTTCGTCCGCCAGCACCGCGTGCAGGAAGCCGTTCGAGAGGACCATCGAGTCGAAGTTCTTGCAGCGGTCCCCCTCCGGCAGGACGATCTTCCCGCGATAGAGGTACGTGCCGTCCGGCGAGAAGATATCGACGTGCTGCGTGCCGATCGCGGACTCGAACGCGTCGACGGTGAACACGTACACGAGCCCGTCGATGACCTGAATGCGATGGAAAAAGGTGAGCGTGCGGGGCAGGTTCGGGACGATCTTGTCCACCCTGTCGGCCGGTATCCCCGCGCCGAGCATGTGACGCTTCAGGTCGTCCTCGGTGACCGCGATCCGTTCCTTCGGGAGCCCGAAGCTGTCGAGGATCTTGCCGTCCAGATCCGACACGAAGATCTCGTAGCGGTCGTTTCTCGCGAAATAAAGCCGGCCAGATCGGAAGAGC
>JBFYZJ010000103.1:0-7969 GCA_041309565.1 Candidatus Krumholzibacteriota bacterium | reverse complement strand
CGGCGGCTAGCGGGCCGCGGGCTTGTCGGACGCCCCTTTCTTGTACTCGTAGTACACGTAGAGGCACAGCCCCTGGAAGAGGACGATGCTGATAATCTCGCCGATCGGCCGCTCGCCGATGCCCGTGTTGAGCTTCTCGTTCCACCCGGGGAGCGCGATGAGCGCGCTCACGACGCCCATGAGGGCGCCTCCCGCGATGAAGCCCGAGGCGACGAGCGTGCCACGCTCGCGCCGCTTCGTGTTGATCTCCTCGTTTGTGCTTCGCGTCGACACGAGGTGGGCGACGTAGCCGCCGACGAGGAGCGGCGTGTTGAGCTCGATCGGAAGATACATGCCGAGCGCGAAGGGGAGCGGCGGCACCTTGATGAGCTCGAGGGTGATCGCCATGAAGATGCCCGCGAGATAGAGGAACCACGGCGCGGACGCGCTCGTCATGAGCACCTTGATCACCGCGGCCATCGCGTTCGCCTGCGGCGCGGCGAGGGCGTCCGGGCCCGTGAATCCGTAGACCCGGTTGAGCAGCAGCAGCACGCCCGTCACGCAGAAAGAGGCGACGAGGATGCCGAGGAACTTGTACCGCTCCTGGCTCCGCGGGGTGCTCCCGAGCCAGTAGCCGACCTTGAGATCGCTGATGAAGGCCCCCGCCGTCGCGAGCGCCGTGCAGACGACGCCCCCGATGATGAGCGCGACGAACATGCCTGACTCTCCCGAGAGCCCCATCCGCGCGAGAATCACGCTCGTGATGATGAGCGTGACGAGCGTCATCCCCGAGACGGGATTCGTCCCGATGAGGCCGATCGCCCGCGCGGCGACGAGCGTGAAGAGGAACGAGATGACGAGCGCGATCGCCACGCCGACGAGGCCTACCGCAGTGCCGGTGAGGCCGGTCCTGAAGAAGATGAAGAGGCACACGGCGACGGCGGCGATGCCGATGAGCACGTCGCGCATGTGGATGTTGCGGTCGGTCCGGGGAATGTCGCCGTGCCCCTCGCGGGTGGAAGCGATCCCCTTGATGCCGATGCTGAACGACTGGACGATCGACGGGAAGCTCCGGATGATTCCCATGATGCCGGCCCCCGCGATGCCGCCGATGCCGATGAGCCGCACGTAGTTGGCGAAGATGTCGTTGACGCCCATTTCGGCGATCGGCACGGTCCCCGGCGGGATGATTCCCGTGAGGTGCCCGCCGATGTACTTCACGAACGGGATGAACACGAGGTACGAGAGAAAGCTCCCCGACGCGATGATCGAGGCGTACTTGAGCCCGACGATGTAGCCGAGCCCGACGATCGCGGCGAGCCCGTCGACGCGGAAGGCCATCGCGAATCGGTTCTCGAGCCACGCGCCGAATTTCACCGAGTGGAACGTGATGATCTCGCGCCAGAGGCTGAAGGTGAGGACGCAGAGGTCGTAGAGGAAGGCGATCGAGGCGCTCCAGATGAGTATCTTCGCCTGCGAGCCCGCCCCCTCCCCCGTCACGAGGATCTCGGTCGTCGCCATCGCCTCGGGGAACGGGAGCTTTCCGTGCTCCTTGACCATGAGGAACTGGCGCAGCGGTATGAGGAAGAACACGCCGAGGCATCCCCCGAAGAACGCGGTGAGGAAGATGTGCCAGAACGAAACCTCGAGCCCGATCATGTAGAGCGCGGGAATCGTGAAGACCGCGCCCGCGACGACGGCCCCCGAGGCCGCGCCGACCGACTGGATGATGACGTTCTCGAGAATGGTGCTCCGCCGCGCGAAGAGCCCCGCCATGCCGACGGCGAGGATCGCGATCGGAATCGCCGGCTCCATCCCCTGCCCCGCCTTGAGGGCGAGATACGCCGAGGCGAGCGAGAAGATGACCGCCATGACGAGCCCGATCCCGACCGAGCGGATCGTGACCTCGAGCGCCGACTGCGACGCCGGGACGATCGGTTCATACGTCTCGCCGGCCTTGAGCTCGCGGAAGGCCGCCGGATGAAGCTTCGTGTGTTCAGCCGCCATAGGAGACTCCCTCCCCCGTTCGTTCGGAAACACGCCTCTCGGTTCCCCGGAATTTCCAACACTATACCCCGCCCAAGATTCTGTTTACAAGCGAGTTTTCTTAATGCATCATGGGCGCATTGTCTTGCTCGCGTGCGAGTTCCACCAGCGAGGGAGGATTTCAATGAACAATCGCTTTTCCGCGCGCGCGATCGCCGCGCTCGCGGTTCTCGCGCTTCTCATGCTCATGCCGTGCGCCCTGCTCGCGGCCGATCCCGTCACGCCCGAGGACGCGCTCTCGTGCAAACGGATCGCCGAGAAGGCGATCAGCCCCGACGGTGCCTGGATCGCGTACGTCGTGTCGGTGCCGCGCGCCGCTTCCGACGAGGCCGGCGGCGCGTACGCCGAGCTCTGGCTCGCGCCGTTCGCGGGGGGCGCGCCGCGTCCGTTCATCACGGGCAAAGTCAACGTGAGCGGCGTGGAATGGAAGCTCGACGGCTCATGCGTAGGCTTCCTCATGGCCCGCGGCGAGAAAGCGAAGACGCAGGTGTGGACGATCCCGGCGTCCGGAGGCGAGGCCGCGCAGCTCACGAGCTCCGAGACGAGCGTCTCGAGCTTCCGGTGGCACCCGGCGGGAAACGCGATCGCCTATGTCGCGGCGGCGCCGCAGTCGAAACGCGAGAAGGAACTCGAAAAGAAGGGCTACGGCTTCGTCTTCTTCGAGGAGAATCTCAAGGACCGGAATCTCTACGTGCAGAAGGTCGGCGCTGAAGGCCGCATCGGCGAGGCCGAGCCGATCACCGAGGGATGCTCGGTCTGGCGCATCGAGTGGAGCCCGGACGGAAAGGCGATCGCCGCGGCAATCTCCCCGAAGAATCTCGTCGACCATCAATACATGTTCCAGAAGATATGGATCGTGGATCCCGAATCGAAGACAAAGCGGCAGCTCACGGACAATCCCGGCAAGCTCGGAGATTTCGCGTGGAGCCCCGACGGCGCTCGCATAGCTTACAACGCCGCCCAGGAGCTGAAGGATCACTCCGACGGCCGGCTCTTCGTCGTCCCCGCCGCGGGAGGCGAGTCGAGAAACCTCACCGAGCCGGATTTCCGCGGTCACGTGGAATGGGTCGGATGGAAGGACAAGAGCACGATCGTCTATCGCTCCGGCGAAGGGGCGTACCCGACGCTGAGCACGGTGAGCGCCGACGGCGGGAAACGCACCGTCATCCTCGACGCGAAGACCGCCGGGGTCATCTTCGACTCCCCGAGCTTCACGAAAAATTTCAAGCATTTCGCCTTCGGCGGCACGGCGCCCGGCATCCCCGGGGATCTCTTCTGCTGGACCGCCGGCGCGAAGGAGCCGAAGCGGCTCACCGATCTCCACCCGTGGATCGCCGATCGCGCCCTCGGCGAGCAAAAGGTCGTCCGCTATCCCGCCCGCGACGGGCTCGAGATCGAGGGCATCCTCGTTTATCCGGTGGGCTACCGCGCCGGCACGCGTTATCCGCTTGTCGTCCTGGTCCACGGCGGGCCCGAGTCGCACTATTCGAACGGCTGGGTGACGCGCTACAGCGAGCCGGCGCAGGTGCTGGCCGGCAAGGGCTACGCCGTGTTTCTCCCGAACTACCGCGCGAGCACCGGCTACGGGCTCGATTTCGCGCTCGCGGGGTATGGCGACGCAGGCGGCAAGGAATTCGACGACATCGCCGACGGGATCGATTATCTCGTCTCGGCCGGCGTCGCCGACCAGGCGCGCGTGGGCCTCGCGGGCGGATCGTACGGCGGCTACGCGGCGGCGTGGTTCGCCTCGCGCTACACGGAGAAGGTCAAGGCGGTCTGCATGTTCGTCGGCATCAGCGATCTCACGAGCAAGCGCCTCACGACCGACATCCCGTACGAGGAGCTCTACGTGCATTCGGGAAAGAAAATCGAGGAGATGTGGCGGCAAAGCCTCGAGCGAAGCCCGAACTACTGGGCGCATCAGAGCAAGACGGCCGTGCTCATTCTCGGCGGCGCCGCCGACCCGCGCGTGCATCCCGGGCAGAGCATCGAGTTCTACCGTATTCTCAAGATGAACGCTCATCCGGCGGTTCGGCTGGTGCAGTATCCCGGCGAGGGACACGGAAACGCGAAGCAGCCAGGGCGCGCCGACGTGCTCTACCGCTCGCTCGACTGGTTCGATTGGTACGTGCGCAACGCGAAGCCGTTCGACGGCCCCCTGCCGCCGCTCGATATCGCCGACCGCTACGGGCTCGGTCTCGAGGAAACGGAACCGAAGAAGTAACAACGAAAGGACGGTGGAGGATGAAAGAGAACGGCAAGGAACTGTCCCGCAGATCGTTCATCGGGCGATCGCTCGCCTCGATCGCGGGAATCGGCATCGGCCTCGCCGGGGCGAAGGGCCTCCGGGCGCAGGAGCCGGGAGCGCAGGCGGGCGCGGCGGCGCAGGAAGGCGCGACGGCGGCCGCAAAGCCCGCGATCAGGGATTATCGCGAGCTCGGCCGGATCGGGTGGAAGGCCTCCGATCTCGGATTCGGGAACGCGATGATTCAGGACACGTCGCTGCTCGAGTACGCCATGGAGCGCGGCATCAACTACGTCGACACGGCGCGCCAGTACTACGACATGGAGGTCGTCCTCGGCAAGCTTCCGCCGGACAAGCGCGCGAAGCTCTTCGTCACGACGAAGCTCGTCCCCGAGCTCTTCACGACGAAGACGACGGCCGACGAGGTGACGAAAGCGATCGAGGAGAGCATGCAGCGTCTCAACATGTCCTGCCTCGACTGCGTCCTCATCCACTCGGTCGGCGAGGATCCGAAGCTGAGCGAGCCCGACAAGATCAAGAACACGGCGGTCGTCGAGGCGTTCGAGAAGGCGAAGAAGGACGGGAAGATCAAGTTCTGGGGCGCGAGCTCCCATGGCCCGCGAATGGTGGAGGACTTCGACTGGCTCGTCGACAACACCCCGATCGACATGATCATGCCCGGCATGAACTTCATGACGAACGGGCTCGAGCCGGTCCTCGCGAAGGCAAAGGCGAAAGGGGTGGCCGTCGTCGCCATGAAG
The DNA here is from genome assembly GCA_041309565.1 of Candidatus Krumholzibacteriota bacterium. Lineage (GTDB taxonomy): Bacteria > Krumholzibacteriota > Krumholzibacteriia > Krumholzibacteriales > Krumholzibacteriaceae > SSS58A. The sequence goes on along the minus strand of JBFYZJ010000103.1, from coordinate 2,938 downwards.
AGCCTCGCCGCGGCGCGCAAAATCGACTACAAGCCGTTCATGAAAGACGGCACGACGGTGCGCCAGGCGGTCATCAAATGGATGCTCGCCCAGCCGGGCATCGACTGCGTCTCGATCACGATGCGCAGCGTCGAGATGATCGACGAGTACGTCGCGGTCTCCGGAAGGCCGGAGCTCACCCCCGAGGAGAAGAAGGCGCTCAAGGGGTACGGCATGCTCCTCGAACACGACTACTGCAGGCCCGGCTGCGCCGGCTGCGTCGCCGCGTGTCCGTACGGCGTGCCGATCGCGGACATCCTCCGCTACCGGCTCTACTTCGGAAGCTACGGCGAGGAGAAGCACGCCATGTCGCTCTACCGCAAACTTCCGCGCGAACGGAGCGCCGGACGGTGCGCGTCCTGCGAGGGACCGTGCGAGGCAAAATGCCCTCACCGCCTCGCGATCCGCTCGAAGCTGCTCGCGGCGCACGACGAGCTCACGGTCTGAAACGAGGAGGAACCGATGAGAGGAATTTCGAATATGAAACGGCCGGCGGCGATCCTGCTCGCCGTCGCCGCGGCATGCGCCGTTTTCGGCGCGGCCGGACACGCCACGCCCCTGCCGGGCGACACCCCCGATCCCGGCAAGAACCTGCTCGAGAAAGCGTCGAAGGCGCTCGGGGAGGACAAGGCGTGGACGACGCGCGTCGAGAAGGGGCTCGAGATCGCGTGGAACACGGAAGGCTGGGGCACGCTGCGGGCCGATTACAGCCGCTTCGTGAAGAAGCCCGACAAGCTCAAGATCGACCGGGACAACAGCGCCCACGGTCACCAGTTCTTCCGCGGCTACTACTACAACGGCGGGGACGCATGGTCGATGGCCAACCTCAACGCCGCCCGCAACCCGCAGACGACCGCGAACCTCAAGACGCTCCTCGACCGCGTCGACGGCATCGCGTTCTATCTCGCCGCGTGCGACACCTTCTTCACGGCGCCTCCCGCCCCGCCCGACACGCTCCTGAGCGACGCGAAGCTCCTCCGCGCCGGCTGCGTGCTCAAGGGGGACACGATCCTTTTCGACGTGGACGCGAAAACGCACCTCCTGCGGCGGCGCATCGAGAACAAGGGAAACCGCGTTTACATCTTCGACGACTACCGGAAGGACGGCGCCCGCATGACGCCGTTCCACGTCAGCGTCTATGACGCGGGGAAATTGACGACCGAGTTCCTCTGGAAGGAAGTCTCGTACGACGTCGAGATCGACGACGCGAACTTCGAGGAGTATCGCCCGCCGAAGCAATGATCCCTCCCCGCTCGCCTCGGGTCGCCCGAATCGAGGCCGCCGGCCGCCGGCGGCCTTTTTCATGCCAGCCCGGGGGCGAGCCCTCTGCGGCCTTCCGGAGGGAAATTGTCATATTTTTTGCAAAGTAGTGAAAATCGAGGTTGTTTTTGTTATAATTCCCTTAACCGGTTTCCTTTCGACACAAACACGAAAGGTTGTATCAGAGAGAAAGGAGAGGTTGCAAATTGAAGCGCAGGCCTGTCCCCCGAAAGAAGAAGAACAGCCGGCCGGAACCGGACCCCAAGAGCAAGCAGCGGGGAATGCTTGAAAAGAAAACCAAGAAGTACGGAGTAGTGAACGTCATTCTCGAGGAGGAAGTCGAGGAGTTTTCCGAGGGACCGGAACTATAAATCATTCCTCCAAATAAGCCATCATCTTGATCGTTTCCATGAGGTCGCGGCGCGACACGATTCCCACCACTCTGCCTCCGCCGTCGACGACGGGCAGGCGGCTGTAGCCCTTTTTCATGATCAGATTGAGCAGCGTTTCGGCCGGATGATCGGGACGGAGCGCGTACCGCGCGGTCTCACGGTCCGCGATGTCCGCCACCGTCGCTTTCTCCCAATCCTCCATCTCGACCTGCTTCACATCCCTGAGCGTGACCATGCCGACGAGCGCGCCTCCCTCGAGCACGGGGAACGACCCGTAGTGGTACCTGAGGAAATATTCGTCGACGAGCCGCCGGAGGTTCAACGCCGCTTCCACCGTGATCACCGGCGAGCGCATGACGTCCGACACCTTCAGATTCCCGAGGGTCTGCCGGAGCGTGACGAGGAGATAGCCCGATTGAGCGGCCTGCCGCAGGAAATATCCGATGAAAATGAGCCAGATCCCGCCGATCAGCTGCCCGACGAAGAAATTGAACACGCCGTACACCATGAGGAAGATCGCGAAGGCGCCGCCGACGCGGCTCGCGATGCGCGTCGCTTTTTGCACGTTTCCCGTCGTTTTCCAGATCGCGGCGCGGAGGATCCGGCCGCCGTCGAGCGGGAATCCCGGGACCATGTTGAACGCCAGCACGATGAGATTGATGCGGAAGAGGCTCTGGGCGAGCACGAATGCAAGCTGGTGCTCGGCGAAGAACTTCGAGATCCCGAAAAACAGCGCGGCGAGCAGCACCGACATCGCGGGGCCAGCCGCCGCCATCTTGAGCTCGAGAACCGGATCGTCGACGTCGCGCTCCATCTGCGCCACGCCGCCGAAGAGGAACAGCGTGATCTTTCGAATCGGCAGGCCGTTCTTCGCCGCGACGACCGAATGGCTGAACTCGTGGAGCAGGATCGAGACGAACAGCAGGATCGACGTCAGGAATCCGAGCGCCCACAGCTGCGGCTTGGTGCCGTCCGGCAAAAGCTCCACGTACCAACCCGTGGCGAACGACCACGTCATGAGAGCGAGGACAAGGAGCCAGCTGAGATTGACCTCGACGGGGATCCCCAGCAGGCGGAAGAGTTGAAAGTTGCTCCGGATCATGATGTCGGCGGGACGTTAGAGTGCTATGTGCCGAGCCGCGCCTCGTTCATTTCGACGTACCGGACGAAGCGGTTGCGCTCGTCTACCTCGATGAAGAGGGGTTGGGCGTCACCGCTCGACCACGCGAACGCCAGATCGGAAGAGC
>JBFYZJ010000102.1:0-4835 GCA_041309565.1 Candidatus Krumholzibacteriota bacterium | reverse complement strand
TTTCTCATTGCAATGTTCCCCGTATCCGGGATTCCTAGCGATCCTTCAGCTTTTCCTGCCCGAGACCGTACCGCTGGATCTTGCGGTAGAGAGTCGACGCGTTGATCCCCAGAATGGCGCTCGCCCGCTTCTTCTGCCAGTTCGTCTCCTCGAGCACCGAGACGAGATACTCCTTCTCGAGCTCGTCGAGCGTCATCTGCGTCTCCTGCATGACGACCTTGCAGCGCTCCTGCGAATGGTGGCGCACCTTCTCGGGAAGGTCCTCAGCCCCGATCGTCTCGCCGTCCTGGAGAATGCACGCCCGCTCGACGATGTTCTCGAGCTCGCGGACGTTTCCCGGCCAGTCGTAGCTCGTGAGGAGCTCCATCGCTTCCTTCGAAATCGATTTCTTCGTTCCCGCCCGCTCGGAGGCGAGATGGAGGAACCGGTCCACGAGGAGCGGGATATCGTCCCGCCGGTCGCGGAGCGGCGGTATGAGAATCGGAATGACGTTGAGGCGGTAGTAGAGATCGGCGCGGAAACGCTCCTCCTTCACCGCTTTCTCGAGGTCGGCGTTCGTCGCCGCGATGAGGCGCACGTCCACCTTGATCGGCGCGGTGCCGCCGACGGGAATGATCTCCCGTTCCTGAAGGACGCGGAGCAGCTTCACCTGGATGGCGAGCGAGGTCTCGCCGACCTCGTCGAGGAAGAACGTCCCGCCGCTCGCGACCTTGAACATGCCGTCCTTGTCCCTGATGGCGCCCGTGAAGCTCCCCTTCACGTGGCCGAAGAGCTCGCTCTCGAGGAGGTTCTCCGGCAGCGCGCCGCAGTTGATCGAGACGAACGGGTTGTTGGCCCGGCCGCTCCGGTAGTGGATCGCCTTCGCGATGAGCTCTTTGCCCGTGCCGCTCTCGCCGCTGATGAGAATCGTGCTGTCCGTGTCGGCCACCTTGTTCACGAGGTTGAACACCCGCTGGATCTCCTCGCTCTTGCCGATGATCTCCTTGAAATCGTCCCGCTTCTTGAGCTGCTTCTTGAGGAACACGTTCTCGTTCTTCACCCGGTGCAGATCGAGGGCGATCCGGATGACCATCTTGATCTCCTCGTTCTTGGCTCGCTTGATGAGATAGTAGAACGCGCCTCGATTGAGCGCGTCGATGGCCGTCTTCGTCGACGCGTATGCCGTCATGATGACGACGGGCAGCGTCGGGTTCGACTCCTTCACCGCGCCGAGGAGCTCGATGCCGTCCATCCCCTCCATCTTGATGTCGGTGATGACGACGTCGAAGCTCGACTCCTTGATCTCCTGGAGCGCCTTCTTGCCGTTATGCACGGTCTTGACGTCGTACCCCTCCTTGCGGAGCATGATGGATAGGTACTGGCACATGTTCTTCTCGTCGTCGACGATGAGAATCTTCTCTCCTGCCATTCGCACGCACCCCCGGGATCGGAGTTATCAGAAGCTGATGAATTCTTCCTTGAGTATCGATTCGGCCGCGCCTCGGCGCCCGAGTACGCGGGGAACACGACCGAAAACGTCGTGCCGCGCCGCTCGTCGCTCTCGACGCGCACGAGCCCGCCGTGGCTTTCGACGATGCGGGAAACGATCGCCAGGCCGAGCCCCGTTCCCCCGTCCTTCGTCGAGAAGAACGGCTCGTAGATGTGCGGCAGCACGCTCTCGGGTATCGCGGGCCCGGTGTTTTCGAAATCGACGCGCACGCACTCCTCGGCGCCGCCGGTCTCGCGGAGCGGCCGCATTTCCGTCGCGACGCGGATCGCGAGGCGGCCGCCGTCGTTCATCGCCTCGCAGCCGTTCATGATGAGGTTCAGGTACACCTGGCGGATCTGCTCGTCGTCCGCGTATACGCATGCGTTCCGCGCTTCGTTCGAGATTTCGAACGTGACGCTTTGGTTGAGGCCGCTCGAGTGCTTGAACAGGAGCATCACCTCGTCGAGGCAGCGCGCCGCGTCGACCGGCTCGAACGCCGGGGGCTTGAGCCTCGCGAACTCGAGAAAATCGGTGATAATCCGGTCGAGCCGGTCGGATTCCTTGATGATGAGCTCCATGAGCTTCTGGTTGTCCCCGCTCAGGGTCAGCTCGCCGGAGAGCATCTCGATCGAGCCGCAGATCGAGGCGAGCGGCGCCCTGATCTCGTGCGCGATGGCGGCCGAAAGCTCGCCGATCGCCGCCATCTTGTCGGCGATGCGGACCTTCTCGCGCATGCGTTGAACTTCGGTGAGATCCTGGAAGATCGCGACGACTCCGCGTTTCTCCCCGTTCTCCCCCCGCAGGATCGAGAGGCTGATGCCGAGCGGCAGAAGCGCGCCGTCACGTGCCCGTATTTGGATCTCGTGCCGCCGGAGCGGCATCCCCGTTTCGAGCGCCCGCTCGAGCTCCTGCACGAGGGCGCCCATATGCGGAATGACGTCCTTGACGAGCTTGCCCGTGACCTCGGCGGCCGGCGCGAGCCCGAGGATCCTGACGGCGGCCGGATTGCACGTGGTGATCTCTCCCACGGCGTTCGCGACGATCAGGCCGCTCGACACGTTCGCGATGATGCTGTCGGTGTGAAGCTTGACCCGGGCGAGCTCCCGGTCCTTCGACGCGAGCTCCTCCTCGAGCCGGCCGGCGCGGTCCGAGAACCTCCCGGACAGCAGCCCCGCCGAGAAGGAGCCGGCGGCCAGCAGCAGCGAGCCCGCCATCGTCGCCCAGGAGCCGGCGCCGGACCCGAGCAGCAGGTTCGCGGCGCCGATCGCGAAGGCGATCGCCGCGAATCCGAGTATCGTCGACTTCCTCAGGTTCCCCCCGTTTTCGCGGGGAACTGCACGCGAACGGAAGCTCATCCATCAACCTCCGGAGACGACGGAAACGAGCTTGAACATGGGCAGGTACATCGCGATGAGCATGCCGCCCACGATGCCTCCCATGAGAACGATCATGATCGGCTCGATGATCGACGTGAGCGCGCTCACCGCGGTATCGACTTCGCTGTCGTAGAAGTCGGCGACCTTCTCGAGCATCTCGTCGAGGGCGCCGGTCTGCTCGCCGACGCCGATCATCTGGACCACCATCGGCGGAAACACGCCGCACTCGCGCAGCGGCTCCGCGATCGTATTGCCCTCGCTGATGCTCGTGCGCGTCTTGAGCACGGCCTCCTCGATCACCTTGTTGCCCGAGGTCCGGGCCGTGATCTCGAGGCCGTTCAGAATGGGAACGCCGCTCGAAACGAGCGTTCCGAGCGTCCGCGTGAAGCGCGCGACTGCCGCCTTCCGGATGACGTCGCCGATCACCGGCAACCGCAGCATGATCTTGTCGACCCGGTAGCGGCCGCTCGTCGTCTTGTAGTAGCGCCTGAATCCGATGGCCCCCCCGATGGAGATAGCGAGCAGCAGCCACCAGTTCGCCTTCAGGAAGTTGCTGAGCCCCATGACGATCTTCGTGGGCAGCGGCAGCTGGCCCCCGAAGTCCTTGAACATCTGCGCGAACGTCGGGATGATAAACAGGAGCATGAACACCGACGCCCCGATACAGACCGAGAACACGACGGCCGGATAGGTCATCGCGCCCTTGACCTTCTTCATGAGCGCGTCGGCCTTCTCGAGGTACACGGCGAGCCGGTTGAGGATCACGTCGAGAATACCGCCCGCCTCTCCGGCCTCGATCATGTTCACGAAGAGATCGGAAAAGCAGGGCTGCTTGCGGAGCGCGTCGGCGAGCGTCGCGCCCGCCTCGACGTCGTACATCACGTCGGCCACGATCTTCTTGAAGTTCGGCTTGTCCATCTGGCTCGAGAGAATGTCGAGGCATTGGACCATCGGGAGACCCGCGTTGATCATCGTGGCGAACTGCCTCGTGAACACGCCGAGGTCGCGCGTCGTGATGCGGCTGCCGGGGCCGAAGTTGAACTTGATGTCCTTCGGCTTCTCGCGGATCGTCGTGATGATGATCTTGCGTTTGCGGAGCGTGTTGATGAGCTCCTGCTTGTTCTCCGAGGCGAGCTCGCCCGACAGCATTTCGCCGGTCGGCGTTCGCCCTTTCCACATGTAGGTCGTCGTCGCCATGTTTCATTCCCCTTTCGTGCTATCTCGCACTGCGGGCGGCGTGCATGTTCGAGGCGCGCTCGCCGAGCATCTGCTCGAGCTCGATCGTGTCGGAGCTGCACACCATTGCTTCTTCGAGGGAAATCTGTCTGCTCGTATATGCGCGGAAGAGAGCCTGATTCATCGTCTGCATGCCGAATTTCGTCCCGGCCTGCATGAGCCCGTAGATCTGGTGCACCTTGTCGTCGCGGATGCACGCCCTGATGGCCGGCGTGCACACCATGACCTCCGCCACGAGCACGCGCCCCTTGCCCGACAGATGCGCGATGAGCTGCTGCGTGATGACGCCCTCGAGCACGAAGGCGAGCTGCGCGCGCACCTGGGACTGCTGATTCGGCGGAAACGTGTCGACGATGCGGTTGATCGACTCGAAGGTCGAGTTCGTGTGAAGGGTCGCGAGTGCCAAATGGCCGGTCTCGGCGATCGTGAGCGCGGCCTGCATCGTCTCGAGATCGCGCATCTCGCCGATGAGAATCACGTCCGGATCCTGCCGCAGAACGTGTTTGAGCGCGCTCTGGAACGTCTCGGTGTCGGCGCGCACCTCGCGTTGGTTCACGATGCACTTCTTGTGCTGGTGGATGTACTCGATCGGATCCTCGATCGTGATGACGTGCGACTGACGCTCCATGTTGATCTTGTCGATGATGCTCGCGAGCGTCGTCGACTTGCCGCTTCCCGTCGGCCCGGTGACGAGGACGAGCCCCTTCATCTTCTTCGAGAAATCCTCGACGACCGGCGGGAGACCGAGCACCTTG
>JBFYZJ010000101.1:0-4317 GCA_041309565.1 Candidatus Krumholzibacteriota bacterium | reverse complement strand
TTTCTCGAGCAGACGATTCATATCAACAGAGTCGCCAAGGTCGTCAAGGGCGGACGCCGGTTCGGCTTCAACGCGCTCGTCGCCGTCGGCGACGGCATGGGCAAAGTCGGAATCGGGCTCGGCAAGGCGAACGAAATATCGGACGCCATCCGCAAGGCGACCGATGCGGCCAAGAAGGACATGCTCCGCATCCCGATGCAGGCCGGGACGATTCCGTACGAGGTCCTCGGCGTGTTCGGCGCCTCGCGCGTCCTCATGAAGCCCGCCTCGCCCGGTACGGGCGTTATCGCGGGGGGCGCGGTGCGCGCCGTGCTCGAGGTCGCCGGCGTGAAGGACATTCTGACGAAGTCGCTCGGATCGAACAACCCGCACAACATGGTGAAGGCGACCATGGCGGGGCTCAGGAGCATCAGGAGCGCGCGCGACGTCGCGAGCCGCCGCGGCATATCGGTCACGAAACTGTTCGGGAAGAAGGAAGAGAAAGGCGCCGCGGAATAGCGCGATCCGCGCCGGGCGTTCGACTGACAGCGAGGAAATGAAATGGCGAAGATGCTGAAGATAACACAGGTCAAGAGCGTCATCAACTCCCTCTATGACAAGCACCGGCCCGTCATGCAGGCTCTTGGCTTCGGGAAGAACCAACACACGCTCTACAAGAAGGACACGCCGGCGATCCGGGGCATGATCCACCGGGTGCAGCACCTCGTGGTCTGGGAAGCGCTGGACGAGAAGGACGTCAAGGTTCATCCGAAAAAGGGCCCGGGATACACGGTCCTCGATAAGGGAACCACAAGGAGCTAAGGACGATGAAACTGAGCGATGTCAAGGCCCCCACGGGCGCGACCAAGAAGAACAAGCGGGTCGGCTGCGGCCCCGGTTCCGGACACGGACGGTATTCGACGCGCGGCTGCAAGGGACAGAAAGCGCGCTCGGGCGGCGGCATCCCCGCGTGGTTCGAAGGCGGGCAGATGCCGCTCCAGCGGCGCGTGCCGAAACGGGGATTCGTCAACACGTTCAAGACGTATTACCAGGTCGTGAACCTCGATTCCCTCGGCGCGTTCGCCGCGGGATCGAAGATCAACCGCGGCACCCTCGTCGAGGCGGGGCTCGTTCGCAAGGCCGCGGACCCGGTGAAGATTCTCGGGCGGGGAGCGCTCTCGGTGGCGCTCGTGGTCGAGGTCGACGCGGTGAGCCGCACGGCGGCGGACGCGATTCTCAAGGCCGGCGGGACGATCACTCTCCTCTCCGGCAAGGCCGTGCCCGGAACAGAACAAGCGGAGAATAAGTAATGTTCAAGAAGCTGCAGGATATATTCAGCATTCCCGAGCTCAAGCGGCGCCTCCTGTTCACGATGGGCCTCCTCCTCGTGTACCGGATCGGCGGCCACATCACGACGCCGATGGTGAACCCGGCGGCGCTCAAGGCCTACTTCGCGAGCCAGCAGGGAACGATCTTCGCGCTGTACGATCTCTTCGCGGGGGGAAACTTCACCCGCGTGACGATCTTCGCCCTCGGCATCATGCCGTACATCAGCGCGTCGATCATTCTCCAGCTCCTGCAGGCCGTGATCCCGTACTTCGAGAAGCTCGCCAAGGAAGGGGAGGAAGGGCGGAAGAAGATCACGCAGTATACGCGGTACGGAACGGTGGCCCTCTCGATCATCCAGGGAATCGGCATCGCGTTCTTCCTCGAGAACATGGCCGAGGGCGTCGTGCCGAACCCGGGCATGTTCTTCCGGCTCATCACGATCATCACGATGACCGCGGGCACGATCTTCGTCATGTGGCTCGGCGAGCAGATCACGGAGCGGGGCATCGGAAACGGCATCTCGCTCATCATCATGATCGGCATCGTCGCGCGGTACCCGGCCGACTGGCTCGACATGATCCGCGCCCTCCAGATCGGAACGCTCTCGCCGATCAGGCTCGCGCTCCTCATCGTCATCATGGTGCTCGTGGTGGCGAGCGTCATCCTCATCACGCAGGGGCAGCGGCGCATCCCGGTCCAGTACGCCAAGCGCATCGTCGGGCGGCGCGTCTACGGGGGCAAGGCCCAGTACATCCCGCTGCGTGTCAACACCGCGGGCGTCATCCCGATCATCTTCGCGCAGTCGATCATGATGTTCCCGAGCACGATCGCGGCGTTCTTCACGGAGAACTCGTTCATGCAGGGCATCGTCTCCGCCCTGAGCCCCTACGGCGTGCTCTACAACTCGCTCTACGCGATCATCATCATCTTCTTCACGTACTTCTACACGGCGATCATCCTGAACCCGGTCGATCTCGCCGAGAACATGCAGAAGTACGGCGGGTTCATTCCGGGCATCCGGCCCGGCAAGCGGACGAGCGACTACATCGACAGGATTCTCACCCGCGTGACGCTGCCGGGGGCCGTTTTCCTCGCGTTCATCGCGATCCTCCCCGACATGATGATCAAGTGGGGAAAGCTCCCCGCGACCGTCTACTTCGGCGGCACGGGGCTTCTCATCGTGGTCGGCGTGATGCTCGACACGCTCCAGCAGATCGAGACGCACCTCCTGATGAGGCATTACGACGGATTCATGAAGAAGGGCCGCCTGCAGGGCAGACGGTTCTAGGAAGGTTTCGGCGTGGCCGGCAAGCACATCGTCATATTGGGGCCCCCGGGCTCCGGCAAGGGAACGCAGGCATCGCGCATCGCGCGCGAATACGGCCTCGCGCACCTCTCGACGGGGGACATGCTCCGCGACGCCGTGGCGCGCAAGACCGAGCTCGGTCTCGAGGCCGAGGCGTACATGAAGCGCGGGCTGCTCGTTTCCGACGAGATCGTGTTCGGTCTTCTCGGCGAGGCGCTCGACGCGGCGAAGGGCACGGGCTGGATCCTGGACGGTTTTCCCCGGAATCTCGTGCAGGCCGAGATGCTCTCGAAGATGCTCGGGGAGCGCGGGGAGAAGATCGATTACGTGCTCGACATCGACGTCGATTTCGAGCTCATCGTCCGCCGGCTCTCGAAACGCCGCGTGTGCCCCGCGTGCAAGGCCGTCTACAACCTCGACACGATCAAGACCAAGGTCGAGGGGACGTGCGACACATGCGGCGGCGCCATCATCAAGCGTCCCGACGACGAAGAGGACACGGTGCGGAGGCGTCTCGCCGTGTACCAGGAGCAGACCGCGCCGGTCATCGATTATTACCGGAAGCAGGGCGGCCTCGTCACCGTGAAGGGCGCCGGGGACATCGAAGAGATTTTCGCGGCGGTACGCCGCGTTCTGAAATGATTGCGATACGGACCCAGCCGGAGCTGGATCTCATCCGGCGCAGCGGAGAGATCCTCGTCGAGTGCTTCGCAAAGATCGAGGAAGCGCTCCGGCCGGGCGTCGAGACCCGCGAGCTCGACCGGATCGCCGAGGAGTTCATCAGGTCGCGGGGCGCGGTGCCCGCGTTCAAGGGGTACCAGGGATATCCCGCCTCGATCTGCGCCTCGGTGAACGAGCAGGTCGTGCACGGCATACCGGGCGCGCGGACGCTCGCGGAAGGGGATATCGTCGGGATCGACGTCGGCGTCGCCCGAAACGGGTACTACGCCGACGCGGCGCGCACCTATCCGATCGGAGCGGTGAGCGAGAAGGCCCGGCGGCTCATGCGGGTCACGCGTGAGGCGCTCGACCTCGGCATCGGCGAGGCGCGGGAGGGGAAGCATCTCTCCGACGTCTCCCACGCGATTCAGGCGCACGCCGAATCGAACGGTTTCAGCGTCGTGCGCACGCTCGTGGGACACGGGATCGGGAGGCAGATGCACGAGGAGCCGCAGGTTCCGAACTTCGGCCTCCCGGGGAACGGACCGGTGCTCGCCCACGGGATGGTGCTCGCGATCGAGCCCATGGTGAACGAGGGCAAGGCGGACGTCCTGACGTTGAAGGACAACTGGACGTTCGTGACGGTGGACGGCACGCTGTCCGCCCACTTCGAGGATACGATCGCCGTCACGAGCGGCGGCCCCGCGATCATGACCCGGTGAGGGGATGCGGGGAACTTCCCGGTGCCGCAGGCGACCGGAGCCGCGGCAGAAAGAAGGCGCGATACAGGACGTAATGTCGAAGCAGAAGGGCATAGCGGTAGAAGGGACCGTCGTCGAGGCGCTGCCCAATGCGATGTTCAGGGTGGAGCTCGAAAACAAGCATGTGATCCTCGCCCACGTCTCCGGCAAGATGCGGATGCATTTCATACGCATCCTTCCCGGCGACCGGGTGGCCGTCGAGCTCAGCCCGTACGATCTGGGACGAGGCAGGATCACGTACCGGTACAAGTGACGAAGGAAGAGAGATCATGAAAGTGCGCA
>JBFYZJ010000100.1:0-6679 GCA_041309565.1 Candidatus Krumholzibacteriota bacterium | reverse complement strand
CTTCTTGAGGAATTCCTTGTAATCGCCGGGCCCCGCGAGCGGGATGCCGCACTTCGCCACCGGAACCGCCGGATTCCCCTGCACGAGCGTCATCGGCGGGATATTCTTCGTGACCACGCTCCCCGCGGCCACCGCGGCGCCGCGCCCGATCACGACGTTCGGGAGAATGATGACACCGGGGCCGATGAAGACGTCGTCTTCGAGCTTGATCGAGATGTGCTCCTCGCCCGGTCCCTTCGACTGGATGGGAATGCCGTGGAAATGCGCGATCATCGTCGTGCGCATGTTGATCTCGACGTTGTCGCCCATCGAGATGCGCTCCGGATATTCCGTTTCCAGGATGAGGTCGTAGCCGAGCCAGACGTTCTTCCCCATCCTGATGCCTCGCGCCCGGTGGCACCAGATGCGGAACGTGGTCGCGCCCGGCATGAAGCGCGCGAAATGCTGGAGCGTCCTCGTCTTGAAGCCGCGGAGGTATCTCCTGAGGCGTTTCTTCATGTCACGCGCTCCTTTTCCGCGCCCGCGCCTCGATGTAGCGGCACAGGGGGCCGACGACCGTGATGTCGTCGGTGTCCATATCATCGTAATCGACCTCGATGGCGAACCGGTCGTCGATCGATCCGAGGAGATTGATGAGGCCGATCGAATCGATGACGCCCATCTTCATGAGATCGAAGTCGTCCGGAACCGCGGCGACGTCGACGTTGTTCTCCGCGAACGAGGCCCGAAGCTCCGCAATGATGAATATCCGCACTTCATCGGCCGAAACGACACTCATTCGCCAGCCTCCAGAATTCGCTGCAGCGCGCGCCGGTCGTATTTCCCGTTCTCGTTGAGCGGTATCTTGGCGACCGCGTGAAATTTCTTCGGCACCATGAAATCGGGGAGCACGCCGGCGAGCCGCCGCCTTAGATCGGCGGCGTCGAACGACGCGTCCTCGACGAAGACCTCGACGCCCTCGGCGCCGCCCGGCGTCGGCGGCCATCCGAACGCCACGATGCCGTGGACGCCCGTTTCCTGCCTGATCGCCGCCTCGATCTCGCCGAGCTCCACCCGGTGGCCGAGCACCTTGATCTGGTTGTCGAGGCGCCCGAGATAGACGAGCGGTCCGTTTCCCCGCGGCCGGACGACGAGATCTCCCGTGCGGTAGTATATTTCATTCCTGCCCGGCGGCACAAGAAAGGCTTTCCTCGTCAGGTCCGGATCGCCGAGGTATCCCGGGCAGACCTGTTGCCCCGAGACGAGGAGCTCTCCGGTCTCCCCCGGCGCGATCTCCTCCAGCGCTTCGTTGCAGACGAGCGTCTTCATGCCGGGATTCGGATAGCCGATCGGAACCAGATCCCGATGGACGTCGCCGCGGGAGGCCGCGGGATTCCACTCGTAGCAGGCGCACACGCAGGCGGCCTCGGTCGGCCCGTACACGTTGTCGATTCGCGAGCCGCCGGCCGCCTCGTGCCACGCGTCTACGATGTCCACGGTGAGGGACTCGGCCCCGAACATGCTCCAGCGGAGACTCGGGAATTTCCCCTTCTTGAGGGAGCCGAAGCGCTTCATGAAGAGCGCGAGGGACGGCACGCTGCACCACAGCGTGAGCTCGTGCCTGTTGACGAAGGCGCCGGGATTCAGCAGCTCCTTCTGGGAGGGGCAGCAGATGCACGCGCCGCGCGCCCAGGAGGTGAACATGTCGAGCACCGATCCGTCGAACGTCACCGAGAACATGTGCGAGAACCGGTCGCGCTCGGTGACCTCGTACCGGTCCGCCGCGTAATCGATGAAGGCGAGGATGTTGCGGTGCGCGACCGTCACGCCCTTCGGCTCGCCGGTGCTTCCCGACGTGAAGATGATGTACGCGATCGCGTCCTCGCCGGCGATGCGCGGCCCGTAGGACGGCGCCGGAGTCATATCCCGCGCCCCGAGAACGACGTGCCGCGGGAACCGCTCGCGAAGGGCCGAGACGTCATCGACCTCCGGAATGAGGACGACGAGCGGAGCGGCGGCCTCCGCCAGCACGTCGGGGAGCGCGTGCGAGGATTCCTCGTCGGCGACGATCGCGCGGCAACCCGACCGGTCGAGCATGCCCACGGTCCGTGAAGCCGGGTACGTCCGGCTGAGGGGAACGTATCCGTGCCCTCTCATGAGGATCGCCAGGATGCCGGCGAACTGCTCGATCGAGCGGGAGGCCAGAAGGGCGGTGAACGGAGGCGCCTCCGGCGCGGCGTGCCTGTCGAGCGCCGACGCATACGACGCGGCGATGTCCCGGAGCTCCGCGTAGCTGTAGGGACGTTTTCCCACGTGAACGGCGGGACGCTCCGGAAAGCGCTCGGCCGATCCGAGAAAACCGGAGACGAGGCTTCGATTCGATGAAGTCATGCAGGCAACCTCGCTGCGACGCGACGTATCGTTTTACGGTAGTTACAATTAGCATCGGGTCCCGCCGCCGTCAAGGCATTTCCCGCGCCGGCCGGATCACGACGTCGCGGGGAGCGTGCGCCGCAAGTCGTTGCCTTGCGGGCGAGCGCTCTGATACAATCGATCATCTTGCGATGAGGAAGCTGGCGCGGCGCGCGGGCCGATCCGCGCGGCGTGCATCGAGGATCGGCGCATACGGCGGGGTATATACAATCGATACTCACGACAAGAAGCGGCTCATGGGGAACTTCGCGTCCCTGTCGGTGCTGCAGGCGGCCAACTACATTCTCCCGTTCGTCACGGTCCCGTACCTGACGCGGGTGCTCGGGCCCTCGCAGTACGGCCTGATCGGCTTCGCCGCCGCGTTCGTCAACTACTTCACGATCCTCACCGGATACGGCTTCAACCTCTCGGCGACGCGGGAGATTTCCCTGAAGCGGGAAGACCGCGAGCGCGTATCGAGGATATTCAGCTCGGTCATGGTCATCAAGGCGGCGCTGCTGGCGCTGAGCGCGGTCGTCGTGCTCGCCGTCGTGTACTCGTTCGACAAGTTCAGGACGGACGCGGGCGTGTACATCGTCTCCTTCGGGATCGTGGCGGGCAACGTGCTGTTCCCCGTGTGGCTCTATCAGGGCATGGAGCGGATGAAGTACATCACCTACATCAACCTCGCCGGCCGCGCCGCCCTCACCGCCGCCGTGTTCGTTTTCATTTCGGAGCAGGCGGACTACATGCTCTACGTGATCCTGAGCTCGACCGCCGCCGTGCTCGTCGGCGTCGCGAGCCTCGTGTGCGCGCTGAAGGTCTTCCGTATCGAGTTCGTGACGCCGTCGTTCGAGGAGCTGCGCCGGGAGGCGGTGGAGGGCTGGTACGTTTTCGTCTCCTCCATCAGCATCGTGCTCTATACGTCCTCGACGACCTTCGTTCTCGGCCTGTTCACGAATAACGCCGTCGTGGGCTACTACACCGGGGCCGACAAGATCCGGCAGGCCGTGCAGGGGCTGTTCACGCCGGTCTTCCAGACGCTGTATCCGTACGTGAACAAGCTCGCGCACGAATCGCGGGAGCGGGCCATCGCGTTCATGCGGAAGGAAGCGCTCTATCTGGGGATCGTCGGGGGGCTCGCCTGCCTGCTCGTGTTCGCCGGGGCCGAGCTCCTCGTCGGGATCGTCCTCGGCGCGGAGTACGCGCCGTCGGTCGCCCTGCTGCGGATTCTCGCGTTCGCGCCGGCGCTGATCGTTCTCGGCAACGTGCTGACGGTGCAGGGAATGCTCTCGCTGAATCTCAAGCGCGACTACTCGATCGTATTCGTGAGCGCCGGGATCGTCGGCATCGCCGCCATCGTGTTTCTGACGCACCGGTTCGCCGCCCGCGGCACGGCGCTCTCGGTGGTGATCGTCGAGGCGTTCGCGATCGCCATGACCCTGTACCGGATGCGCGCGAACGGCGTCTATATCCTCGGCGCGCGGGGGAGCGGGACATGAGGAGTCCGGGGCTCTCGATCGCCCTGTGCACGTGGAACGGCGAGGCGCACCTCGGCGCGCAGCTCGACAGCATCGCCGCGCAGACGCGCCCGCCCGACGAGCTGATCGCGTGCGACGACGCTTCCACGGACGGAACGCTCCGCGTGCTCGAGGGATTCGCCGCGCGCAGCCCGTTCCCGGTCCGTATTTACGCGAACGCGGCCAACGCGGGAACCGCGAAGAATTTCGAGCGCTCGATCGGGCTCTGCGCCGGGGAAGTCGTCGCCCTCGCCGATCAGGACGACGTGTGGATGCCGCGGAAACTCGAGATGATCGAAGAGACCTTCTCGCGCCGCCCGTCCGCGGGCCTCGTTTTCTCCGACGCCGAGCTCGTGGACGAGGACCTGCGCCCCCTCGGCGTCAGGCTGTGGGACCGCGTCGAGTTCACGCCGGAGCGGCGCGGGCGGTTCGACGCCGGAGACGCGTGGCGGGTGCTGCTCGCGCGGAACGTGGTCACCGGCGCGACGATGGCGTTCCGGAGGAGCTACGTGAACAGGCTCGTCCCGTTCCCGCCGTCGTGGGTCCACGACGCGTGGATCGCGTTCATCGTGTCGCTGTACGCGGACCTCGGGCGCATCGACGAGCCCCTCATCCGCTACCGGCAGCACGCCGGCCAGCAGATCGGCGCACGCGAGCGGGCCTCCCTCACGATGGACGCGGTGTTCGGCGACAACACCGCCTCGTACGCGAACGAGTTCCGCCATTACGCGGACGCCCACCGGAGGGTGAAACGTCTCCGCGGAACGTTTCCCGGGTACGACGCCGTCGCGGCGGCCGTCCGGGACCGGGCGGCGTACCATTACCTGCGGTCGCGCCTGCCGAAGGAGCGGCTCGGGAGAATTTCCGCCGTCGCGGCGAACCTGTGCTCGCGCCGGTATCAGCGCTACGCGAACGGATTCCTGAGCGCGGCGAAGGATCTCTGCCGCGATTGAGCGGACGGACGGGAGTCACGGCCGATGTCGGACATCGCGATCGAAAAGAAGAACGTCTGCGCCGTCGTGGTCGCCTATCATCCCGACGAAGGTCTCGAGGGGCGCGTCGGCGACGTCCTGAAGCAGGTCGACGCGGCCGTGATCGTGGACAACGGCTCGTCGCCGGAGACCGCGCGCGTGCTCGACCGCCTCGCGGCGCGTGAGCGAGTTCACCTGATCCGCAACGCGACGAACCTCGGCGTCGCGACCGCGCTGAACGAGGGAATGGACTGGGCGCGCCGGCGCGGGTACGCGTGGGCGTTCCTGTTCGATCACGACTCGACGCTCGAGGAGGGGGCGCTCGATACGCTCGCCGCCGCGCTGCGCGACTTCGGTCCGGGGGAAGCGCCGGCGGTGATCGGCTGCAACTACCGCGACGTCCACGCGGGGAGGCTCCGGTATCCCGACGAGAGCGCCTCGGGGCGCTCGTGGCGGGAGCGGAAGACCGTCATCACCTCGGGGAGCCTCGTGTCCGTCGATCGGTACGGAACGATCGGCCCGTTCCGGGACGCGTTCTTTATCTATCACGTGGACGACGAGTACTGCCTGCGCGCGAGACGGAAGGGATACCGGGTGATATCGACCTGCAGACCGGTCATGCTGCACAGTGTCGGCGCCTCCACGCTGCACCGGCTCCTCTGGAAGCGGACCGGCGTGACGAACCATTCGCCGTTCCGGCGTTACTACATGACGCGGAACCACCTGATCCTGATGCGGGAGTATCTCCTCGTCGAGCCGCGTTGGGTGTTCGACACGGCGTATTCGAGAATGAAGGGCCTCGTGCTCATGTGTCTCTTCGAGCGGGAGCGGCCCGCGAAGATTCGGAACGTTCTCATGGGATTTCTCCACGGTATCGCGCCGGAGGCGGTATGGCGAAGAGCGAACAGGCGAAAAACGGGCAGGTGAAGCGGCGGATTCGTCCCGCCGCCGCGCTCGCGGCGATTCTCGCCGCGGCGCTCGTCGTGCGGATCGTATTCCTCGCGCAACTCGCACGATCGGAGTTCGGGGGCATCCTCTCGCTCGATTCGCGTTTCTACTACGATCTGGCGAGCGCCCTCGCCGCGGGGGGCGCCCCTCCCGGCGGCGCGATCGACTTCAATCCGCTGTATCCGGCGTTCCTCGCCGTCGTTTTCAAGCTCTTCGGCGCGGGGCTCACGGCGCCGCGCGTCGTGCAGCTCGCGCTCGGGCTCTGCACCGTCGCGCTCGCGTACGCCGCGGGCGCGAGGCTCGTCGAGGGGCCGCGGAAGGGACGGCCGTCCCCGGCGGTCACGGCGATCGCCGCGGCGGCGATGACCGCGCTCTACCGCCCGTATGCCCTGTACGAGGGGACGCTCATCTCGACGGCGCTCGAGGTGTTTCTCGTCGCCGCGTCCTTCATGCTCGCGATGGCGATCGACGGGGATCTGCGGGGGGAGCGGCCCGTGCGCCTCGGCGCGCGTCGCGTTCCGCCGTGGATCTCGAGCGCGCTCCTCGGCGCGCTCCTCGGGCTCGGCGCGCTCGGCAGGCCGAATTTCTTCCTGCTCCTCGTCGCGGCGGTTCCGGTCTGGATGCTGCTGCGGAACCTCCGGAAGCGGAGGGGCCTCGTTCCGGCGCTGTGCTGCCTCGCCGGCGCCGCACTCTTCCTCGCGCCGCCGATCGCGTACGGCGCGGCGCGCTCAGGCCGGATCGTCCCCGTCTCGGCGCACGGGGGCATCAACTTCTACATCGGCAACCGGCCCGGCAGCCCCGGCGTCTTTCAGCCGCCCGACGATATCCGCGCGGATATGCGCTGCATGC
>JBFYZJ010000099.1:0-3532 GCA_041309565.1 Candidatus Krumholzibacteriota bacterium | reverse complement strand
AGGTGTACATGCTCTACGTCGGAGGAATGCCCGCCGTTGAGGCGACCTCGGCGAGCCTGATGTCCTTTTTCAGCACGGTGTTCTTTCTCATGATCGCGGGCGCCGGGATCTTCGCGTTCCGGGGGAGCATGCCGTTCTCGGGAGGGTATCTCGGCCATCTCTTCAACGCGGGGATGCTCTTCTTCCTCGGGATCGCCGTTCTCGTGACCGTCGCGCTCGCGTTTCCCGGATTCTTTCGCGGGCTCTCCCGGATCATCGTGCGCATCGTGTCGCGCGTTCGGAAACAGGACTATGTGCGCGCCGGAAGCGCGGCGCACCGCGCGATCGACGCGATCGACCGGTGCCACCGGCAGCTCATCCATTACGTGCGCCGCCACGCGCACATCTTTCTTGCCGGCATTGCGGTCACCGCGGTGTGCTTTGTTGCCAAGTTCGTCGTCGCGTACCTGATCGTTCGGAGCCTCGGGATCGAAGCGGCTTTCATCCATGTGGCGCTCCTCCAGATGGTGATCGTTCTGATCAATTATTTCTTTCCGACGCCCGGGGCGAGCGGCGCCGCCGAGCTCAGCGCGGCCGCGCTCATGTCGGCGATCGTTTCGAAAGGGCTCATCGGTTTCTACGTTATCCTGTGGCGGTTGCTGGCGACCTATGTACCGGTGGCGGTGGGCGGCGCAGTGGTGCTTCACGAGCTCGGGAAGCGGGATCGGGTCGACGTCGACGACACGATCGCGGAGGACGTTCCCGAGCCGGAGGCCGCCGCCGCGAAATGAATCGCAGGGATGCCTGCGAAGAAAGGGCTGCGATGCGGAGAATCATCCTGTGTTTGTTGCTGATCGTCGGGTGCGTCCTCGCTCCGGGGGAGGGGCGCGCCGGTGAAAACACCATCTATTCGATTCTCTTCCCGGGGTGGGGGCAGATACGCGCGGGGCATTACGGGCGCGGATCGCTCTTCATGAGCGGAGAGATCGTGGCGCTCACGACGCTCGTGATCGCCGATATCCAGTACGACCGCACCGTCGAGCAGTACGACCGCGCGAAAGACGCGTACCTGGGCGCCTCCTACATCGGGGACGCCGTCGACGCGTACGAGCTCATGAACGACCGATGGGAGAGCGCGGAGGATCTGTACAGCATACGGAAGGCGGCGCTCTACGCGGCGATCGGCATCTGGATCGTCAACGTGGCGGATATCGTTCTCTTCGACGGGGAGGGGGAGCCTCCCCTTTCGATCTCGGCCCGGCCGGGCGGTTTTCTCGTGACGGGCGTTCTGTCGTTCTGACCAAGGGGAGCATGAAATGAAATCGTTGATGTGGTTTGTTCCGGCGGCGCTCGTCGCCCTCTGCGTCTCCTGCAGCGAGGATCATCAGGATCTTCCGACCGGCTTCGCCTATACGCCTCCGACGACGCCGACCGGCCTCACGGTGGTCGGGGGGGAGGAGCAGGCGACGATCAGGTGGAGCTACCCGGCGGGGGAGCGGGCGGCGGTGGGCGAGTTCAGGGTGTACGAGTATTACGAGATGTACGATATGATCGAGCTCGTGGGCACCACGACCGATACCGTTTTCGTCGATTCGCTTCTCATCGGAAACCTCGGGTACTGCTACAAGGTGTCGGCGGTCGACAGCGCGGGTTTCGAGGGATGGAGAACGGGGAGCGTCTGCGCGTTCGTTCGGAGCAAATCCTGACCGGGACGGGGTTTGCAGACGAGATCCGGAATCGCGCGACGCGGCGGCCGGATAGATCGCGCGCCCCGTCTGCGCCCGGCTGTCGTTTTGGCACGGAAGGTGCAAATGCATCTGCGGCTTATTCCGAGGTGTCACGATGCCTTTCGGTGCCGATCAGGATCGAGCTTCAGCCATTCGCCCCCCGGATCCGATGAATTTCATCGACGGGAAGCGGACATACCGCGTCGTGATCGATGACATCTCCTCGAGCATCGAAACGATCGATTCATTCGCGATCAAATTCTCGCTGCTCACCAGATCGCCGCTCGCGCGAATGAAGCACGTCGTGCGCCGGCTGCCGGCGAAGGTCTGGGAGGGCGCGGACCGGTCGCGGGCGGAGCGCGTTCTCGCCCTCATCGAGGAGGCGGGCGGGAAGGGACGGATCGTCGAAACCGCGGTCGCTCCATCGAAAGCCCCGGAGGAGCCCGAAACCATCCCGAAGCCCATAAAGGAAACGCCGGTCGCGCGGTCGTGCGCGATGTGCGGATTTCCCATGAAAGAGGAAGAGACGCGCTGCGGATTCTGCATGACGCCTGCCGGCGCCGCGGGGCGCGTCGATCCGCCGCCGGGCGCCGAATTCCGCGCGAGCATCGTTTCCCGGAGGCGCCTGCTCATCTACGCCGCGTGCGCGGCCGCCTGCGCCGCAATCATCTGGATGTTTCTTCGATAGACGCGCGCCGGCGGGCCGCGGCTAGAAGAGGGCGCCCTCCTCGGGCTCCTCGACGGCGATATCGCGGAGCGCCGGATACGCCCTGACGAGCGCGGCCGGCATCCGCTGCTTCTCGCGCGACAGCAGGTATTTCATCTGGAACGCGTTCACGAGCGCCTGCGCGCGGAAGTGATTGTTCGTGATGATATAGAGGGCGTCCGATTTCGCGGCGACTCGCTCGGCCCGCCGCCGCCATTCCTCCATCTCGTCGTTCCCGTAGAGGTAGTCGTAGCGCTCGTCGCGCCCGGCGCCTTTGCGCGCCCAGTCCGCGCGATTCCGTCCGTGGAGGCGGATATAGGCGAAGCGGCGGTCGGTGACGATCTCCGTCGGCGGCATCGACGCCCCGATCGCCGGCTGGTCGATGTTGCAGAAGGTGAGACCGTGATCGGAGAGGAGCGTCTCCGTCGACGGGGTGTTCCACGATCCGTGCCGGAGCTCGACCGCGGTCGGGAACTCCCCGAACCAGCGGGCACGGTCGGCGAGGAGCGAGCGGTTCTCGTGAGAATCCCGGAACGACCACGGGAACTGGAGCAGGAATCCCCCGATCGCCTGCCGCGCGAGGAGCTCGTCGAAGGTGTGGATGAATCGTTGCGCCTCGTCCGCGGTGCCGGCCCGCTCGTGCGTGAACCGCTGGAGGACCTTGACGGTGAAGGTGAAGCCGCTGGCGCCTGCGAGACGATCGGCCCAGCTCTTCACGAGATGCGGGGTAGGGGCGCGGTAGAACGAGCTGTTGAGCTCGATGCAGTCGAAGTAGCGCGCGATGGTGAGCAGCTCGTCCGTTTTTCTCCCGGCGGGATAGACGGGGCCGATCCAGTCCGGATACGACCATCCGGCCGGCCCGATGCGGATCGCCGGCGCTGTTCGAACTCGTTCCATGGCGGAGACCTCGACCGCAGAATAGCGCTCCCCGCGCGCCTTCTCAAAGGATTTTATCCGCGTTCGCGGCGAGCGGCACGCGGGCGGGCGCGGACACGCGCGGACCGGCGAAATTCCCGTTGGCAACCGGCGAGGATATCGCGTATAAGGTCGGTATGCGTTCATTCGAGTCGCAGAAATCGGAGCGGATCGCGCTCGGCGCCGTCCTCGCGGTCGCCCTGGC
>JBFYZJ010000098.1:0-5695 GCA_041309565.1 Candidatus Krumholzibacteriota bacterium | reverse complement strand
TCACCGCTCGACCACGCGAACGCCATGATATCGATCGTATCCCCCTGATTGACCAGATGAGCGGCGGCTCCGTTCATGCATATCATCCCGCTCCCCCGCTCTCCCTTGATCACGTAGGTCTCGAGCCGTTTGCCGTTCGTGTGATCGACGATGAGCACGTTCTCGTTCGGGCTCAGGTTGCTCTTCTCGATGAGATCCTCGTCGATCGTGATGCTCCCGACGTAGCGCAGATCGGCCTGGACGACCTTCGCGCCCATGATCATCGATTTCAGGAGCAGCCGTTTCATCGTTCATCCTTTCGACGCAACGCCGTCGACAGAGACGAAGTATAGCAGAACGACGCGCGGGGGGAAAGCGGATAGTGCCGGCCCCGTTCCCGCGGGTGCGGGGCGCAGCCGCTTTACGTCGTATCGCCGTGCACCTCGGTGAGGTATCGAACGAACCGGTTCTCGCCGTCGACGAGAATATTCTTGAAGAACCCCGAGGTCTGCTCGGACCAGGTGAAGGCCATGACGATGATCTCGTCCCCCGGATGGACGTGATGCGTGATCGCCCCCGAAACGACGATTTCGCCGCTCCCCTTCCTGCCCCTCACGACGAACGCGTCCGCCCGGGCGCCGTTCGTGTTGTCGACGAGGAGCACCCGTTCGTACGGGGCGATGTTGGAACGCTCGAGCAGATCCTCGTCGATCATGATGCAGTCGAGCGAGCCTTTCGCCGAGCCCGTCACCTTGGCCTTGTGTATCTTCGATTTCACGACGAGCCGCTCGCCGAGCTTCGACGAAATGAACCGGAACTTGCCCGAGGGAGTCAGGGGAATCCCGCCGACCATCTCAAAGCTCACCTCGAAGTCGCCCCCCATGTTCTCCTTGATCTTCCGCTCGAGCTCCCGCCGGTGTTCGTCCTTCCATTCGGGACCCGGAACGATCCGGAAAATGACGCCGCCGCGCTCGCGCTGCTCGATCTGGAATTGCTTGATGCCCGGCACGACGCGCGAGAGATACGTCCAGAAGAATCCGCCGGCGGATTTCCCGTCGCTCGTCACGATCGCGTCGAACGTCCGCCCTTCGATCCGATCGAGGAGCGGCAGCCCCCTCCCGCACGAACACGCCCGCGTCGTCGGCACGGCGAGATCCCCCGTGCGGTAGCGGAGGAACGGCATGTACAGATTGAATAAATCGGTGACGACGATCTCTCCGATCTCGCCGCTCTCCGCGGGCCGGCCGCTCTCGTGGATCACCTCGACGTACATGATGTCGTTGAAGACATGGAGCCCGTTCCGCTTCTCGCACTCCTGCGCCACATTCGCGAACTCGTTGCTCCCGTACCGGTCGTAGATCGGGCACGAGAACGCGCTCCGAATGATCTCCTCCTGGTGCGGATAGAGCTTCTCGCCGCTCGACATCGCGGCGCGCGGCCTGATCCCCGCGATCCGGCGGGCCGCGCAGAACTCGGCGAAGCGCGTCACGGCGGACGGATAGCCGAGAATGAGATGGGGCTTGAACGACGCCATCATCCTCGCGTATCGCTCCATCGCCTCGTCCGACATATCGAAAGACGAGACGTAGCGCATGTTGTTGAAGTAGTCCTTCACGGCGCTCGAGAATCGCTCCTTGACGGGGCGGTCGAGATGGAATCCCCAGACGACCGCCTGCCGGTCGCCGATGTCGATGCCGGCCCATCGCATCCCGCGGAGCGCGTTCGCGCGCCGGAGCGGCCCCGCCGCGACGTCCGTGTGGAAATAGAGCGGCTCCCCCGTGGAGCCGCCGGTGTTCGACGCCAGGCCTCTCCGCAGCGGGTCTTTCGTGACGATCCGGTCTTTCGCGCGGCGGACGTCGTCCTTCGTGAGGAACGGGATCTTCCGGAAATCGCCCGGCCCCTGGATGGCGTCCACGGCGAGACCCTCACGCTCGAAGAGCTCGCGGTAATACGGCACGTGGACCGTGATCTCGCGAAGATAGCGCTCGAGGCGGCGCCACTGGATATCCTCGATATCCCCGGGCGGGAGCCACTGGTTCTTCTCGAGCTCCTCGAGGTGCGCGATGAGCCGATCGCCGCGCAGCCCGCGGTAGGCGGGATAGATCACGTTTCTGACGAGAGGCGGATACAAGGCCGGCAGCATGGCGTCCTTTCTCCATCGGCGCGGGCTATCGGCCGCCCGCGAGGTAATAGCGCAGCGCATATAGTAGTTTATAGCTCCGGTATTTCCAAATCGAAAATCGCTTTCCCGCGAACAGGTCGAGGGACGTGACGAAGAACTCCGGCCCGGTGTTCTTGATGATCTTTCCCCGCCACGTCCACGGCGAACCGCTCCCGATCCTGTTGATCTCGCGCGGATTCTCCCCGAAAACGTTCTTCCGCACGGGATCCTCGAAGAGGGTCGTCGTGGCGACGTAGCCCGCCTCGGCGGCCATCGCGACGGCATCCTCGCCGTGAGCGCCGCCGGGCCAGCAGAGGAACCGCACCTTCGTGCCGAGGGCCGATTCGATCGCCTCGCGCGATTCGACGAGCTCGGCCCGAACGCGGGCGCGGAACTCCTCCGGCGTCTCGATGCGGTCGTCGCGCGGGCCGTAATCCCGCGCCGCCCCGTCGAGCCGCTCCCGCCAGTCGCCGCGGTCGAAGAACCCGGCGCCCCCCTGCTCCGCGACGAGCGAAACGAGGCGATCGGTGAGCGCGGGATCCTCGAAATAGCGCCGGACGTCGAACGATTTCCCGAAGCGGTATATCGGCGCGCCGAAGGGGATCCGCGCCGCCATATGCTCGTGCATCGATTTGTATTTCTCGCGCGGAAAGCCGTTCCACGCGAGCCACAGCGGCGCGCGGAAGCCCGCCGCGCCGTCGGGGCGGTGGAAATCGACGATCTCCGGGCCGCTGAAATACCACGTGTGCGTCTTCGCGTGGCTCTGGATATCGACGAGACCGCTCGCGACCATGCGGCGCATCTCGGCCCAGGAGAGGTAGCCGCGGGCGTCGAGCTCGCTCATCGGGATCCGGCCCGCCCACGCGTCCTCGAGGGTCGGCGGGCAGTCGGCGCGCGGATCGACGAAATCGGTGCTCATCCAGATCACCGCGCGATGCCCGTATTTCTTGAGAATCGGAAACGCGTACACGTAGTTGTCGCGGTACCCGTCGTCGAAGGTGAGCACGATCGACCTCTCGGGAACGCGCGCCCCCTCCGCCACGTGGGCGTGGAGCTCCTCGAGCGTGATGGTCGTCCATCCCCGCTCCTTGAGGATGCGCATGTGCCCCTCGAAGACGTCGAGGGGCGTGACGAGGTAGTTCCACGGCCAGCCGGGATAGTCGCGGCCGACGTTGTGATACATGATAACCGGTATCGCGCGCGGCGCCGGATCCATTCAGCCCTTCACCTTTCGGCGATATGTTTCCTCGTAGAGGCGCTCGACGCGGGCCACGATGCCCTTCACGTCGTAGTCCCGCTCCGCCGCGGCGCGGGCCGAGCTTCCCAAGCGCGCGCGGAGCGCTCCGTCGGCGAGCAGCTTCCGGATCGCCGCGGCGAGCGCCCCGGTGTCACCCGACGGAACGAGGAGCCCGTTCTCCCCGTCGCGAATCGTCTCGGGTATGCCGCCGACCGCCGTCGCGACGATTCCCCTTCCCGCCGCCATCGCTTCGAGGAGCGACACGGGGAGCCCCTCCTTGAGCGACGAGAGCACGAAAACGTCCGCGGCGCCCAGAAGATCGGGGATATCGGCGCGCGCGCCGGCGAGCCGCACGTGCGACGCGAGAGCGAGCCGGTCGACGAGCGCCGCGAGCGCCGCGCGGCGCGTCCCGTCTCCGACGAGGAGACACCGGACCGACGGGATGAGCGGGCGGAGACGATCGACCGCCTGAAGGAGCAGCTCGTAGTTCTTCTCCGGCTCGAGGCGCCCGACCACGATGACGAGCGGTGAGGCCGGATCCCATCCGAACTCCGCGAAGACCGACGCGCGATCGCGTCCCGGATGCCCGAAGCGCGCTGTATCCACCGCGTTCGGAATATGGACGAGCTTGCGCTCGGGCGTCCCCTCGCGCCGTCTTCGGATCTCCATGATGTCGCGGCTCACGCAGATCCGGGCATCGGTGATCGCGCCGAGCATTCTCTCGACGGCGAGATAGTACCACGGCTTCCAAAGGAACTTGCCGTGCTCCGTCGTGAGAATGACCGGCACGCCGGCGAGCCGGGCGGCGACCCTCCCGATCAGGTCGGCCGGCGGGAGGTGACAATGGACGACGTCGAACCGGCCCGACCCGAGAAAACGGCGCATCTCCGCGAGCGCGGCGAAGCAGCGTCTCCAGCGAAACCGGATCGTCTCGAACGAGTCGACGAGCCGCTTCGCCTCTTCCTCCATCCGCGGGTCGCCGGGACCGAGGCACACCAGCGAGACGGCGAACCGCGAGCGATCGATCCCCTCGAGAAGGGACATGACGTGCATCTCGGCGCCGCCGATGCGCAGCTTGGGCAGTATGATGCAGACCGTGAGCTTCATATACGGAAACGTACGATAAACGATGGGAAAGACCCTGTAAAGCTATTGATTCGCCGCGCGTCGCTCACGCCGCACCCGGCGGGCGCCCCGTCCTCCGCGCGCAGATCCCGACGACGAAATCGTGAACGATCGCTCCCCGCGCGAGGAGCCGGTCCTCGTAATCGAAGCATCGCGCGAGGAGCGCCGCGGTCCCGGCGTCCCTCGTGAGGAAATGGTGGGCGATGTCGGCGAACAGGAGCTGCAGCACGGCGCCCCCGTAGCCCCTGAGCTCGACCACGTCGAACGTCTCCCGCACGAGCGGCACGATGCGCGACGACTCGACCGCTTCCGTCGGATCGTAGAGCCGCACGGCGAGTCTCCCGGGACGATGGACACGGCGCTTGAGCGTGCCGCTCTTCCACCGGCGCCGGCACTTCGGAGGCAGCTCGGCGAGGAGCGCGTCGACCGCCGCGAGCTGCGCGTCCGTCCACTGGAACCGCGAGGGCCCGACGAACTCGTTGAACATGAAGAACCCGCCGGGGCCGAGCAGCGCGCCGATGCGCGAAAGCGCGGGCGCGAGCGGCGAGACGTGATGGAGAAACTGCTCCGCGATGATCACGTCGTACGGTCCGCGACCGGAGTCGAGCCGCGCCGCGTCGCCGGCCTCGTACCCGACGATCCCGCCGACGCCGGCGTCCCGCGCCCGCCGCTCGGCGTACGCGATCCGCGCCTTCGATGCGTCGACGCCGTCGATACGCGAGAACGCGCCGGTCCGCGCGAGAGCGATTTCCCGGGCGCCCGTCCCGCTCCCGAGCGAGAGCGCCCTCATCGCGCGCCTGCCGGCGAGGTGCCGGGCCATAAAATGATCGACGTAATCGACGCGCGCGTCTCCCGAGATCATGACGTTCCAGCGCTCCATGACCGCGGGGATGTCCCACCAGTTCTTGGGCGGATATTCGAGGTGATCCCACGATCGCCCCGCGCCGGACGTTCCGCGGACGATCCGCGAGACGATGTCGGCGAAGCGCCCCTGCCGTATCTTCTCCGCGAGCAGAGTAAAATCGTGCGGGCTGACCAGATTCCCGGGCATAGACCGTTCAGATCCCCCGCGAGAGCAGCAGCGAGCTCGCCATGAGCATCGCGGCGAGGAAGATCGCGACGAAGGCGGCGACGAGATTGAATATCCAGACGAGGAGCGCCTTCCCGAAGCTCGTGCGGAAGATCGCCTTGAT
>JBFYZJ010000097.1:0-8683 GCA_041309565.1 Candidatus Krumholzibacteriota bacterium | reverse complement strand
CGCTCTTCCGATCTAGATGTAGCCGTTCGCCTTGATGCCGGCGGGGCAGGCGTAGGTGCAGGGAGAGGTTCCCTCGCGATCGATGACCGCCTTCTTCGGCACGGCCTGCGGAAACGCTATGTACGCGGCGCGGCGCGAGACGAGATCGAAGTTGAAATTGTCCGGCACGGTGACGGAGCAGACCTTCTCGCAGTCCTGACAGCCGGTGCACTTGGCGAAATCGACGAAGGTGGGTTTCCGCACGACCGTCGCCTTGAAAGCGCCGTCGGCGGTCCGACGTATGTTCTTGACCTCGCTGTAGACGGCGAGCTCGACGTTCGGGTGGCTCGCGGTCTGGGCCATCTTCGGCGTCGCGATGCACGAGGCGCAGTCGAGCGTGGGAAACACCTTGCTGAGGAGGATCATCTTCCCCCCGACGCTCGGCTCCTTCTCGACGAGGAGCACGCGGTATCCCATGTCGCCGAGACTGACCGCCGATTCCATGCCGGCGATCCCGCCGCCGACGACGAGCGCATCGTAATCCATCTACGCCGCCTTCTTCGCCGGGCCCATCTTCCGGAGCGCCTCGCTGAACTGGTTCATGTGCTTCTGGAACGACTCGGCGCACACCGAGCAGACCGCCGCCATCTTGACCCGCGCGGGCTCGAGCGATTTCGCCTTGAGCGCCGCCTGCGCCGCGGCCATGGTCCGCGCCGTGCGCGCCGTGCAGTCGCTCACGAGGGCGCAGTCGCTCCCGTCCGCCGCGACGAACACCCCGTCGAAGCCGTTCTCGAGCGCGTGGACGATCCACGACGCCTTGATGCCGCTCGAGCACGGCACGGTGATGACGAACACCGTGGCGGGATAGTGCATCTTGTTCCGCCCGGCGAGGTCGATTCCCGGGTCGGAGACGTTCTCCGTCGAGAACACGAGGATGCGCGGTTTGAACTCACTCATGGGTGATTCGCTCCATGCTCCGGATGAGGGCCGGGATGTGCCGGTCCGCGATCGAATAGTGCACGTGATTTCCGGCGCGCCGTGATTCGACGATCCCCTCGAGACGAAGCCTCGTGAGGTGCTGCGAAATCAGCGGCTGGGGCGCTCCGCATGCCGCCGCGAGCTCGCCCACCGTCGACTCCCCGTCGCAGAGGAAACAGAGGAGGTAGAGCCGCTGCGGATGCGAGAGCGTCTTGAAGAGCGTCGCGAGCCGCGCGCACCGCCGCTTCTCCGGAAGCCCTTTCTTCATCCCCCCGTCCTTACTTCGTCTTCTTCACGAACAATCTCCAGAAGCCGGCGTCCTCCACCGTTCCGAGATGCTCGTACTGCATCTTCTTCGTCCACATCGGGATGTCGTTGTTCGTCCCCTCGTCCGAGGAGAGGATCTCCATGACGCCGCCGACGGGAATGCTCGTGATCGCCTTCTTGGCCTCGAGCAGCGGTCCCGGGCACGCCATGCCCCGCGCGTCGACGACCTTGTCGGCCGTGAGTTTCTTCAGTTCGTCCTCGTTCATCGCACATCTCCTTGCTGACGTCGCCTTCCCCCCGCCCGGCGCGCTCCGCGTCGCGCCCGGCGGCCGGAATATCATATTATGTGAATATTCTAATTATTTAATAATTTGCTGTCAACCGTTTTCTCGCGTATTGACACGGGGCCGTCCATCGGCTACATTGTCGGCACGACGGAACGGGAGGCAGCGCGCGTGAAGACGACATCGAACACCCCGAAGAACGAGCAGCGGGACCCGGACTACCGGGCATTCCTCGACCGATACCCCGACTACGAATTGACGTCCGCCATCGACGAGATCCGCGCGAAGGATTTCTCCCGGCTCGACGCGCAGGGGCACGTGTACCTCGACTACACCGGGGGCGGGCTCTACGGCGCCTCGCTCGTGCGGGATCACGCCGAGTTCCTCCTCGGGAACATCCTCGGGAATCCGCATTCGACGAATCCGTCGTCGACCGTCTCCAACGATCGCGTCGAGCAGTGCCGCCGCCGCATCCTCTCGTTCTTCAACGCCTCCCCCGAGGAGTACATCCCCGTGTTCACCGCGAACGCGTCGCAGGCGCTCAAGCTCATCGGCGAAGGCTATCCATTCTGCCCCGGGGACATTCTCCTCCTCAGCTTCGACAATCACAACTCGGTGAACGGAATGCGCGAATACGACCGGGCCCGCGGCGCCGTCACGAAGTACGCCCCCATCATGCCCCCGGATATGCGCCTCCTCGACTGCGTGGTCGAGAAGTACCTGGACGAGAGCCCGAAGGTCTGCAACCGGCTCTTCGCCTACCCGGCGCAGTCGAACTTCTCGGGAGTCCAGCATCCCCTCGAGTGGATCGGGAGAGCACAGGAGAAGGGCTGGGACGTGCTTCTCGACGCGGCGGCGTTCGTCCCGACGAACCGGCTCGACCTCGGCCGCTGGCATCCCGATTACGTCACCGTCTCGTTCTACAAGATGTTCGGCTATCCCACGGGTGTCGGCGCGCTCATCGTGCGCCGCAAGGCGCTCGAGAAGCTCCGGCGTCCCTGGTTCGCGGGCGGAACGATCACGGTGGCGTCGGTTCAGGCGGACAAGTACTTTCTCGCGGCGGGCGCCGAAGGTTTCGAGGACGGCACGCTCAACTACGCCTGCCTCCCCGCCGTCGAGCGCGGCCTCGATTATATGGAGTCGATCGGGCTGGACATGATTCACACGCGCGTCATGAGCCTCGCCGGCTGGCTCCTCGAGCGCATGACCTCCCTCGCCCACGGGAACGGCCGCCCGCTCGTCCGCATCTACGGCCCCACCGACACGACGATGCGCGGGGCGACGATCACGTTCAACGTCTACAGCGCCTCGGGCGTCTCGATCGATCACCTCAACGTCGAGGACCGCGCGAACAGGATGAACATCTCGCTCCGCACGGGCTGCCTCTGCAATCCCGGCGCCGGCGAGCTCGCCCTCGGCCTCTCGAAAGACGACATGACACGGTGCCTCGACCGGACCGGATCCCGCATGTCACTCACCGAATTCCGGCAGTGCATCGACGGCAAGAGCACGGGCGCCGTGCGCATCTCCCTCGGCCTCGCCTCGAACTTCGAGGACGTGCGCCGGTTCCTTCTTTTCCTCGAGCAATTTCGGGAATCCTGATCATTCGGAAGGCTTTTCCACGAGCGAGCCGAGCGCCCGGTCGATTTCCCTGAGAAGCTGCTCCTCCCGCGCGGCGGCCGCCCCCTCCCGCGCTTCCTTCAGATAGCGGAGCGCCTCGTCACGCCTGCCGAGATTGAGCAACGTGCCGCCGAGGTAGTACTTGATGAAATAGGAATCGGGATCCCCCTCGATGGCCTTGCGCAGGTGAGCCTCGGCCTCCGCGTGCCGGCGCTGAGCGCTCATGAGGAGCCCGAGGTATTTGTGCGCGTCGACGTTCACCGGATCGAGCCGCAGCGCCTCCGAGAGCTCCGTGATCGCCTCCCGCGCGCGATTCTGCTTCATGAGCTCGAATCCGACGATCGTGTGCATCTCCGCCTTGTAATCGAACCGCTCGACCGCGAAGGGCCCGGCGACGCTCGTCACGGCTGCAACGGCGCATACGGCGGCCGCGATTGACGTCACACGCAACCACGATCGCGTTCGCACGAGATCGAAGAGGTACAGCGCCCCCGCCGCGGCCGGCACGGCGAGAAGCGCGGCGAAGGGAATCCGGTAGCGTCCCGAAACGAAGACGCCGATGATCGCGGCCGAGTACAGCAGGAGGAATCCGTAGACGGGCGCCGGGATGCGACGCGCGTATCGCGCGATGCCCACGAGCGCGAGCGGGAGAAGAAGCCCGAAGGGGAATCCGAAGGCCCCCGCCTTCCACGCGAGCGTGGAAAAGAGCCGTGAGTAGCTCCGCGCGACGTACATATCCTCGTTCCGCGGGAGCTCCCGCGAGCTGACGTACTCAACTGTTTTGTGCGCGAGCCCCTTCGCGAAACCGGCCGGCTGCGTCTTCACGTAGTCGAGGAAGAGCCGCATGAACGTCGCCCGGTCCTCCGAATCGCTCGCGGAGCCCTTCACTTCGGGCAGGCGCGTGAGCTCCCGCCACTCGGCGCCGGGGCGGATCATGATCGTTCTATCGCGCTCCGGGTTGTTTCCGATGTAGAGGTTGATCGGTCCCGCTTGCGATAGGAAATTGAAATCCCCCGTCGCCCGGTGGCAGAGCGTGGCGACCGGGAGCGCGACGACGAGAAATCCCGCGATGACGAGCCCGGCCCGCGCCGCGATGCGCGCCGGCCGCACGTGACGCTTCCTCCACACGAAAACGAGCCAGACGGCCGCGGCCGCGACATACGGCAGGAAGGTTCCCCTCGTTACGACGCTCAGGCCCCCGACGAGGCCGACGAGCGCGGCGGCCCACGGGCTCTTCGCGTCCCGCGCCCGCAGGATGAGGAGAACGAGCGCCACGGCCCACAGCGCCGAGAAGCCCGCGTCGAGGAGCTCGGCGTCGTAGTGCACGAGCGGCCCGTACAGCGCCGCGATCGCTCCGGCGACGATCCCCGTTCGCCGGTCGAAGAGTCTCGTGCCGAGCCGGAACACGAGCGCGCAGAGGATCGAACCGAGGAGAATCTGGATCAGCCGCGCCCACAGCATCGAGCCGCCCGTCAGAAAATAGACGACGGCGAGATAAAACGGATAGAAGAAGCCCTGCCAGAAAAAACGCGGCGAGAAGGTCCCCTGCTCGACGAGGATCCGCGCATGCTGGTCGTAGCTCGCCGAATCGATGATCGGCACGCGGAAGGACGGCGCATGCGAGATCTCGCCGAGATAGACGAGCCGGACAACGAGCGCGAGCGCAAAAATGACGAGCGCGGCGCGCCCGAGGAATCCGTCGCGGGCGCCCGCGCCCGAGGAGCCTTTCCCGCCCGCCTTCTTGCGATTCGATGAAGTCATACGTCTCGCATTATGGGCGCGGGAATCTCCCTGTAAACCGTTTTTTCGCGACCAGGGCCTATGGGCGAGGCTCTTTCGATATGACGAAAACGGTCGTGCCGGCCTCCCGGCCCGCATCGCGTCTGATGTTTCGCATGAACCGGGTCATCGAGCGGCCGCATATGCCCATTTAATCCATTCAATCATAAAGAGATACGTGAATGTTTTTTTCGGATGATATATTGACAAATAGTTATGATTTCGATATAATGCTTATGCAAGAAGGGAACGGCCCATGGCTCGGCCGGCGCCCGTTGTGGGATGCGCCGGCTACCCCCGAAGATAGAGAGCGGCCGCTTCCCGGATTGATCGATGTGCGTCGAGCGGATAGGCGGGAGTGACCCTCCCGCCTATTCGTTTGTGGACTTCAATCACTATCGAAGCGGATACGCGGCGGCACGGGCATTACTTGCCTGTTGACAGCATCTCGATTCTCATGCTTCCTATCTCTTCATCTCCATGAAGATATCATCGGAGGACAGGGCACACCGAAACGAGAGGAGAAGACATGAGACGGTCAATGTTCTTGTCGTTCCTGTTCGTGGCTTGTCTCTTCGCCGCGGCCCCGGGTTCCGCGCTCGCCGCCGATTAAGCCGCCGCAACATCCCCCACCCGGCTGAACATCATTTCGACGAATCCCATTCTCGACATGTTCATGTGGTTGAACATCGAGTACGAGCGCGTGGTCGCTCCCAGCCACACGCTGGGACTATCCGCATCCTATGCCGATTTCGAGGACGGCGACGAAAGCTACACGAGCGGGAGCATATTCTACCGCTATTACCCGGCGGGCATCGCGCCCGAAGGATTCTTCTTTGGCGGCCGTTTCGGCATGACGAGCGTCGAGTCAACGGTGACGGAGCTTACGGAGACGTTGGAGGAAGTGGAGACCACCTCCACCGGATCCGCCTTCGGATTCGGCATCGATATCGGCTACACGTGGCTGATCGGAGCTCCGAAGCGGATGGCCCTGAGCCTCGGCATCGGCGCGGTACGCTATTTCGGCGGGGATCTCGAGGATCTGGACGCGTCAACGACGCTTCCGACGATCCGGCTCGTCAACGTCGGCCTCGCGTTCTAGCGACTAGCCGCGTTTTTTCAGAAGGCTGTTCCGGTAACCGTACGCGAAGTAGACGGCGAGCCCCGCGGCGAGCCACAGGCCGAAGCGGAGCCACGTCGCAGCCGGAAGGCCGAGCATCAGGTAGATGCACATCGCCATCCCGAGAAGCGGGATCAGCGGCACGAGCGGCGTTCGGAACGACCGCGGCGCCGCGGGATCCGTCCGCCGCAGGATGACGACCCCCGCGCACACGAGCACGAACACGAAGAGTGTGCCGATGTTCGTGAGCTCCACCATCTCGTTGATGTTCGTCA
Organism: Candidatus Krumholzibacteriota bacterium; assembly: GCA_041309565.1. GTDB lineage: Bacteria > Krumholzibacteriota > Krumholzibacteriia > Krumholzibacteriales > Krumholzibacteriaceae > SSS58A. The sequence continues at coordinate 2,381 of JBFYZJ010000097.1, read as the reverse complement.
CCGCCGCGATCGATCCGACCGCCACCCCCGACCACAGCGTCGTCACGTGCGGCGTGCGGAACTTCGGGTGAACCCGCGCGAAATACTTCGGGAGCAGCCCGTCCCTCGACATCGCGAAAAATATCCGCGGCTGACCGAGCTGGAACACGAGGAGCACCGCCGTCATCGATATGACCGCGCCGAGCGATACGATCCCCGCCGCCCAGTCGAGCCCGATCGCGGAGAACGCGGATGCGAGCGGATTCGCGACGCCGAGCGTATTCCACGGCACGATCCCCGTGAGCACCGCCGCGGTCGCGATGTAGATGACGGTGCAGATCCCGAGCGAGGCGATGATCCCGATCGGCACGTCGCGCCCCGGATTGCGGCACTCCTCGGCGGCGGTCGAGACGGCGTCGAATCCGATGAACGCGAAGAATATGAGGCTCGCCCCGATCCATACGCCGGTGAATCCGTTCGGCATGAACGGCGACCAGTTCTCGGGCTTCACGTAGGTCGCGCCGACGACGATGAAGAAGGCGAGAATGACGAGCTTGAGCGCGACCATCGCGTTGTTGAACCGCGCCGACTCCTTGACCCCGATGACGAGAATCCACGTGACGAGGGCGACGACGGAGAAGGCGAGCAGGTTGAAGATGACGTGGACGCCCCCGATCACCGGTGCGGTGTTCCACGCCTCGAGCGCCTGCGCCATGTGCGCGGGCACGCTCCCGCCCGCGGCGAGCGCGGCGCCCGCCGCCTGATGCGCGGTGCGCCAATCGACGGCGAGCCAGGCCGGGACGTTCACGCCGAGCCCCGCGAGGAGCTGATCGCAGTACGCCGACCACCCGATGGCCACGGCGACGTTGCCGATGCCGTACTCGAGCATCAGCGTCCAGCCGACGATCCAGGCGGTCGCTTCGCCGAGCGTGGCGTACGAATACGTATAGGCGCTTCCGGCGATGGGCACGAGCGCCGCGAACTCGGCGTAGCAGAACGCGCAGAATGCGCACGCGATCGCCGTGATGACGAAGGAGAGGGTCACCGCGGGCCCGGCGCCGTTCCCGCCGGCGCCGCCGGCGGCCGCCGTGCCGATCACGGCGAAGATGCCGGCCCCGATGACGGCGCCGATACCGAGGGAGGTGAGATCCCACGGCCCGAGCGAGCGCTTGAGGGAAAGTCCGCCGGACTTCTCCGCGTCTTCCCGCAGCCGGTCGAGGCTCTTGCGTCTGATGAGATCGTTGATCCTCACAGTGGGTGAAGCTTACCCGGTGCGGGGGGACGCTTCAAGCACAATCTCCCGCAGCCGGAGCGGCGCGGCCGCGGGCGCCTGACGCCGGCCATATTGCTTGACGCGGGCACGGTTTTGAGACAGAATCGCTGCGGATGGGCACCGCCTTCTTCCACCGAGGATGATACCCATGAGAGCGAAATCGATCGTGGCCTGCTTCGTCCTGCTGCTGTCCGCGTTCGCGCCGCGCGCTGACGCGGCGGAGATCGTCGTCGCCCGGATGAGCGGCATCATCGGCCCCTCCTCGGCGAGATTCATGGTGGAGGCGATCGGGCGGGCGGAAGAGCGCGGCGCGGAATGCGTCATCATCGAAATGGACACGCCCGGGGGCCTCGACGAATCGATGCGCGTCATCGTCAAGAAGATCATGGGCGCGCGCGTGCCGGTCGTCGTGTACGTCGCGCCGCCGGGATCGAGGGCGGCCTCGGCGGGCGTGTTCATCACGATGGCGGCGCACGTCGCCGCCATGTCGCCGGGCACGAACATCGGCGCGGCGCATCCGGTTTCCATCGGCCCCGGGGCGAAGGTCGACTCCGTCATGGCCGGCAAGACGGTGAATGACGCGGCAGCCTACGTCCGCTCCATCGCGGGGACGCGGGGCCGCAACGCGGACTGGGCCGAGAACGCCGTCCGGGAGAGCGTGTCCATATCCGAGACGGAGGCGCTGAAGCTTCGCGTCGTCGATCTCGTCGCCCCCTCCCTGGAGGCGCTCCTCGATTCGCTCGACGGCCGGCCGGTGGCGATCGGAGACACGACGCTCGTCCTGCGCGCGCAGGGTGCGGCGCTCGTCGAGATGGGGATGAGCTGGAGCGACCGGCTGCTCGCGATCATCACGAACCCGAATGTGGCGTACATTCTCTTCATGCTCGGGCTGCTCGGCCTGTATTTCGAACTCTCCACACCGGGGGCCGTTCTCCCCGGCGTGGTCGGCGCGATCTCGCTCATTCTCGCGTTCTTCGCGTTTCAGGTTCTTTCCGTGAGCTTCACGGGCGCGCTCCTGATCGTATTGGCCATCGTGCTCTTCATCGCCGAGGCGAAGACGGCCGGCTACGGAATACTCATAGCGGGAGGACTGATTTCCATGACCATCGGCTCGATCATGCTCTTCAAC
>JBFYZJ010000096.1:0-4774 GCA_041309565.1 Candidatus Krumholzibacteriota bacterium | reverse complement strand
TCTTCTCCTTGAGATCGCTCTCGCGGAAGATAGCCTCCTCGGCGGCGCTCCCGTCCGCGTCCTCGTCGGCGACGAGCTGCCAGTAGCGGATCGCCGACAGCGTATCGGCGAGACGCGCCGCGGAGAGCTCGGCGAGACGGGCGTTGAGCCGGAGCCGATCATCGCGGTCGGGATTCCCCATGAGCGCGAGGTTATAGAGGCGCGCCGCTTCGAGCGGAGCCCCCGCCTGATCGCGGAGCTCCGCCTCGAGCTCGATTGCTTCCTCGAGGAACGGGGAGCTCGGATGCGCGCGGCGCATCGCCTCGAGCTCGGCGATCGCCTCGTTCGTCTTTTTCGCCCCCATGAGCGCGCGGGCCGTCAGGAGCGAGATCTCCCCCGTGCTGTCGGCCGGGGCCGCGCCCGACTTGATCGAATTGGCGAGCGCGAGCGCCTTGTCCGCCCGCTTCAGATTCAGCGCGGCGTCTATCGCGCCCCGCAGGACGCTCGTTCGCATGTCGGATTCGGGGAACTTTTCGAGGAACCGCTCCGACTCCCGCAGCACGCCATCCGCGTCCCCCCGCTTCGCGTGAATGCTGATGAGGCCGAGCACGGCCTTCTCCGCGAGCGGATCTTCCTTGAAATCCTTCTCGACCGCGCGGAAGTAGCTTTCCGCCTTCGCGTAGTCGTTCTTCGCGAGCGAGCGCTCGCCGAGCTTCACGAGGGCGAGCGCCCGGACCGGCGACGAGGGATAGAGCTTCACGATATCGGCGAACACCTGGTCCGCTTCCATGTCACGCCCCGTATTGATGAGCGCGAGCGCGAGCATGTAGCGGGCGCGGGGCGCAAGCGGCGAATCCTTCCGGTCGTTGATGAGCCGGCGCAGCACGCGGGCGGCCCCTTCGGCGTCCCCCATCGACAGGAGGCAATCCGCCGCGTCGAGGAGCGCCTGGTCGACGACCGGGCAGCCGGGGCTCTCGTCGGGGATCATGAGCAGCTCGTCCGCCCCTTCCTTGTATCGCCTGAGCGCCTTGAAAATCTTGCCGCGCTGGAGCCGCGCGAGGCACGCCCGCTCGTCCTTCGGATAGGTTTCGATGAATTTCTCGTAGGTGGCCAGCGCGTCGTTCGCCTTGAGCGCCTGCAGGTAGGACTCCCCGGCGGTGAAGAGCGCTTCGGGCCGGAATACGCTCTGGGGATACTTCTCCGTGAATCGGAGGAACTCCTCGGCGGCCGCGACATACATACCGTCGCGGCGAAGCTTCTTCGCGAAGTTCAGGTCCTCGTTCTCCCCCGCGAAGGACGGCGCGGCGGCCGCGAGAAGGGCCGCGAGCAATCCCGCCGCGGTCATGACCCGGTACAGGCGCTTCGTGCACATATCGACTGAAATCCTCCTTGAAAAAGAGAGGAGAAAGGGCAACGGGAAAAGACATTTTAAGTTAGCAAACGGGCGGTTCGAAATCAACCACGTTGTGGCGGCGGATCGCGGCGGTTCGGCGAGCGGCAAAAGAAGGGGGCCGGCGGAATCCGCCGGCCCCTCCGGAGCGTCTGATCGCTCAGGCTCCTGCTGAAGATTATTCGTACAGGCTCTTGATCGCTCCCCAGGTCGACTCCTCGGTTCCCACGGGGCAGTAGATGCTGGCGCGAATGCAGCAGACGTCGAAGAATTCGCCCAGATTCGCGCTGCACTGAAACGCCGGATAGTTCGCCGGCGGGGTTCCCCAACCGGGCATCCACGCGAGCATCGCGTTCGTGATGACATACTCGAGCGTGCAGACCGGGCAATCGTCGAAGTAGCCCTGCAGCAGAACGTTCGAGGTGGCGCCGACGATCTGCCCGCCCATGAGCGTGACGCGAGCGCCGACGTTGAAGTACGTGACCGTTCCGGTCAGGTCGTTGACGCCGTTGCCCCACGTATGGTCCTTGGACAGCCAGAACTGCCCGCCGACGTAGTTCGTCACGTAGTCGATCCAGCCGTTCCCGTACGCGTCGATGCTCCGCGCCGTCTCCCGCGCGCCGTTGGCGTCGATCGCCTGTCCCCACACGCGCCACTGCGCGCCGAGAACGGCGCCGTTCCACGATTGCGCATCCTCGGTGTTGCCGGGGACGCCCGGGCTGGCGATCGTGCACCACGCCTCGGATACGCGGCCGGGGAGGATCGAACCGTTCGTCGTCGTATAGATGCCGGGATTCGGGTGAATCGGGCATCCGGCCCAGACGTTCGCCGAGACGAACATGATCATGGCTGCAAGAAATGCTGTTCTGAAAATCTTCATTGTTCCCCTCCAGATTGAAGCGGCATGTAATGGATTCATCCGCCGGTGCGGATCTGTCTTCACTATCTCATTGTTCCTGCTCCAGCGACCTCCTTTGCTCGGGATCCCCCATCCTCTTCAAAAAAGCCATGCACCTTGGCCGTGTTCGATACCGCTTTGGATTCATAGGGACTTCTCCCTATACTTCAGGCTTCATATTCTACACCCGTTCGGAGTAATTTTCAACAAGAAAATTGAATGTCGTCTATATTTTACGCTCCATTATAACTTATTGCTATTTAATGCATTAAACCACTTTCGCCGTTCAGGCCGATCCCCGGAATACGGGGTCTTTACCCCATCAATGAATCGTTGTAGCATCGAATCCCAAGGCTCGAATCCTCTCAGCGGACCACGATCATCTTTGTTTTGAACAGTCCATATTCGGTCGTTGCGGCGCCGATATAAACGCCGGAAGGAACGGCGACGCCCCGGTCGTTCTTCCCATCCCAGACGAACTCGCCCGCACCGCCGGACAGCGGTCCCGCATGGAGCGCTCGCACCCGCTCGCCCGAAACCGAATAAATATCGAGCCGGACCTCGGAGTCGAAATCCGCGCCGCAGCCGGGCAGCCGGAGCGTGAGCATGGTCGACGGATTGAACGGGTTCGGATAGTTGGAAAGCTCTCCCCCCTGCGCCACCGGGAGATCGCTGCCCGTCGGCGGATAGTCGATGACCGCCACGGCGTTCCGCCTGGTGTGCAGCAGACGCTCGTTGACGCCGTTCCGGAGATCGCTCCTCCGGATCGTGACGGCCGTCGTTCCGACGCTGATCGCCCGGAACGTGATCGTGAAGAGCGTCCCCGGGCCGTCGACGACGTGACCAAGGATCGAGCCGTTCACGAACACCGAATCGCAGCCGCAGCCCGGATTCATCCAGCGGAAGAAGGTGCCGAATCCCGAACCTCCGGGGAGCGATCCCTCTTCCACGTTCAGCACCTGAAGATGCGACGCATCGAAATCGACCGTGATATCGTATCCCATGAGGCTGTCGATCTCGTCGTTCACCGCGATTTCCAGCTGGAACTGCGTGAAGACATATGCGTCCGTTTCGGCGGGCAGGATCATCAGGCTTCCCGGCGGTTCGATGGTCACGACCGCGTCATCGACGCCGTGCGGCAGCTTCTCGTTGACGCCGCTGCGCAGATCGCTCCTTCGAACGCCGACGGCCGTCACGCCGTGCCTGAGAGCCCTGAAGGTGATCGTGAAGAGCGTCCCCGGGCCGTCGACGACGTCGCCCAGTATCGAGCCGTTCACGAACACCGAATCGCAGCCGCAGCCCGGATTCATCCAACGGAAGAACGTGCCGGATCCCGAGCCGCCGGGCAGCCATCCCTCGTCCACTCCCACGACCTCGAGATACGAATCGTCGAATTCGACGGTGACGTCGTATCCCATGAGGCTGTCGATCTCGTCGTTCACCCCGATTTCGACCGTGAACAGCTGATAGCTCGTGACGGTCGTATCGGGCGAGATCGCGAGGCGAGCTTCGGCCCGCGGCGCGGACGGAAACAGGAACGGCATCGCCATCAGCATCATCAGGCACCGGAACGCCCGCTCTCGTCGCATGCTCTTCCCCTCCTCAGCGAATCAATACGATCTTATGCTTCATCAGCGTGCCGCTCGCCGTCTCGGCGACGGCGAGATAGATTCCCGCGGCGGACGGGCGCCCCTCGTCGTCCCGACCGTTCCAGAGAATCTCCCTGCGGCCGGGGAACAAGAGTCCCCTGAACAGCGAACGCACGCGTCCGCCGGAAACGTCATATATATCGATTGCCGTCTCGACCGGAGACGATTCCAACCCGCCGGCCCCCGGCAGCTCGATCACGAGAAACGTCGCGGGATTGAAGGGATTCGGATAGTTGAAGAACGCGCCGCCCGGCGCGGCGGGCGCGTCACTCCCCGTCGGATAGCTGACGACGATCCGCGCCTCCTCGCCGGCGATCGGCGCGAGCTCCCGCCGGTCGATATCCCACAGGCGCAGGCCGGGAAAGCTCACCGTGCAGACGCCGGGCGCCTTGGCGCGGAACACGATCCGCGCGAGCTCCCCGGGAGCGAGGAAATAGGTTCGATAGCCGAGAACGCAATCCTCCACGATCACCGAATCGGGAGTGACGACGTCCCAGTAAAAGAAGGTCGGATAGCCGGCCGTTTTGAAAAGCCGCCCCTCGAGCGCCTTCGACGCCTCGGCGACCGCCGTATCATCGAGAGAGATGTACAGTCCCATGCAGCTCAGGGAATCGACCGCGTCGTCCACCATGACCTGCAGCGTGCAGAGGGAGCCCGGCACGGCGTATCGCAGCGGCGGCTCGAAGCTCACCAGGGGATCGCCCTGCGCCCGGACGCTCGCCGGGGCGAGCCCGGCCTGCCCGCCGGCGGCGAGACAGAGCAGGAAGAGCGAGGAGAGCATGCGCCGCAGCGTTCCCATCTCAACCATCCTTCTCATCGCGGAACGTGTCGATGAGACGCGGGAGGCGCGTGGGCGCC
>JBFYZJ010000095.1:0-3129 GCA_041309565.1 Candidatus Krumholzibacteriota bacterium | reverse complement strand
GCTGCAGGATTTGATGCGGGGTGGAGCAGTCCGGTAGCTCGTTGGGCTCATAACCCAAAGGTCGCTGGTTCAAATCCAGCCCCCGCTACCACATAGAAAGCCCCCGGGGATGCCCGGGGGTTTTTTCATTCATCGAATGAGGATCAGTTTCCGGCTGTACGATCGTCCCGCCGCCGCGAGCCGCGCGAAATAAATCCCGCTCGGAACTTCTCTCCCCCGCTCGTCCCGCCCGTCCCACTCGATCCGGGATTTTCCCGCGACGAATCGCCCGGAGAGAAGGCGACGCACGAGACGGCCCGACACGTCGTACACGGCGAGGTCGACGCGAACCGGCGACAGTCGCGAGACGGCCGGTCCCCCCGCACCCGATCCCCCACCCACCGCGAGGTCGATCGCCGTAACGCCGCTGAACGGATTCGGCGCGTTCACGCACGAGACGGCGGGGACTTCGATCGAGCCGGATCCTCCCGCGTCCGCGACGCCTCCGTTGGCGCGCACGGCGAACCAGTCTCGGGCCGCGGCGAGATCCTCGAACACCCGCGCGGCCTGCGCCGGATCTCCCCACGTTCCCTTGACGCGGGCAAGATCCTCGAGATCGCCGATCCACTCCTCGAAATACGCCGCGTCCTCGCGAACGAGCACCGGATGATCCGCGACCGTGCAGTATACGGGGCTCGTATGCGCGACGAGAGAATCTCCGGTGACGATCCATCCCTGCTTGACGCCGACGGCGCGCGCGGCGACCCAGGAGCTCTCGTTGATCAGGAGCGAAAAGCTCGTGTCGACCGACACGCGCGACGGAGCGAACCGCAGGGTCAGCGCCGCCGCGCCGTTCCGCACGATGTCGACGCGATCGACGGGGAAGGGGCTCACGAGCGATACCCTACCCGTGACGAGCGCTCCGGGACGGGCGAAGAAGCAGCTGTCGCCGCTCGCGCGCCCGTCGATCTCGAAGCGGGTGATGAGCGGTCCGTTCGTGACGAAGGTCCTTCCGGCCGCGAGCCCGTCGAACCAGCGCTGCGCGGTGAACACATCGTCGCCGGTTTTCACGTACACGCGGAACCCCCCGAACGGATTGCTGTCGAGCCTGTTGACCGCGGCGTCCGTGCCGGCGCTCGCCGCCAGGCGGAATCCGCAGTTGAGCAGGCGGTACCAGAGATCGAAATCGATGCCGCCGTTGCGGAAGTTGCTGTAGCTCATGACGTCCACCGCGTCCACACGGCGCGCGATGCAGTCGACGGGGAGCTCGCGGGCGATGCCGCTGCCCGGCCAGGTCTCGACCTGCGTGAAGTTGTCCGTGGGCGCGGGATGCGCGGCGACGACGATCGCCCCGCTCCGCACGTGCGCCGAATCCGCCATATCCATGGCGAGCGGCCACCAGATCGAAGAGACGGGCTGCGCGAGCGACGTCATCCCGAGAAAGCCGAAATGGCCGTAGCTCGAGCTCCTCATCTCCTCGGACATGAACACGACACAATCCGGAAGGCTGCAGGACGCGGGAGCTCCGGTGAAGTGGTACGAGTTGTCGAGGCAGTTGACGATGTTCAGTCCCTCCGCCCGCGCCATGAACAGCGCTTCGGGGGGTCCGAGAATATAGCTCCCGCCGCTGTGGTTGATGTGCGTGTGCGCGTCGCCGGAATACCAGCCGAGGCCGTCCATCGAGACGAAGCGCTCGAGCCCGACGGCAAACGACGTGTCGGCCGTCACGTTCAGCGGGAACGAAACGACGCGATATTCGAAACCGTGCTGCAGGGTCAGCGTGAGGGGGCCGGCGGGCGCCGCGCAGGTGAACGATCCGTCGGCGTAGAAATATCCGCCGCTTGCCACATGATACAGCGATTGGGACGGAGGCGGAAAATACTTCGTGCCCGCGGCATCCGTGAGCTTGCATCGAACCGGGAGCGGCGCCCCGCTCGCGGCATCGACGATCGTGCAATGCACGTTGATCAGGGCGGCGGCGAGCGGAACGGGCGCCATCGCGAGCGACGCGGCGAGCACCGAAACGGAACGCAGCAATCCGCGGAGCGAACGGCGCACGACAAATCGCCCTCCTCGCCGGCACGGACCGGGCTCAGCCGGCCTTGATGCCCCATTTCTGGAAAATCAAATCGATGATCGCGTTGACCTGGGCGCGATTGAAGAACCACAGCTCGAACCCGATATGCGCGCTCGGCGCCCCGACGGCGACTCCCGCCTCCACGTCCGGCACGACGCCGGCGTACTTCGCCACCCAGAGCGCGACCGGCGCGTTGTGCACGGGTGACACGACGTTCCTCGCGTGCATACGGTACATCGGATGGAAGCACTTCTGCGAACTCACCCCCACCTGATTCATCCAGTATGCCGGATCGTAGATCTCGACGTAGGTGAACCCCCGCACGCGCGGATCGAAGTAGCGGCCGGGCTTCGTGACCTCCTCCCAGAGGTTCAGCGTCAGGGGCAACGAGGGTTCGAGCGCAGTGAGCGAATCGGTATCGGATCGCATCATGTAGTCGGGCGCGTCGATCGCCTCGCGCCGGACCCTCATATCGGAATCGGTCCGGAAAGTGCCCGCGATCTTGTCGAGCATCGTGATGCAGTAGTCGTTGTACGCCATCGTGTAGACGCCGCTCGTGTCCCCCTCGCACCCTTCCTTCGGCCCGGTGATCTCGCAGCGCAGGTTCATCGGATATACCATCGCGTTCGGCTGCAGGATCCCGGCGAGCCCGCCGGTCCGGTCGGAGCGCCCCTCCGTCAGCAGGTGCCCGCCCTTCGCGAGAAATATCGCGAGATAGTTCACGACGAGCTGGCTTCCCGTTTCGATTTGGCTCTCGGGCGTGAAGCGGACGATGTCGTCCCAGCAGCTCGAAACGAGATCGGACGAATAGGTCCAGACGATGTTCTTGTAGCGGCCGATCAGGTTGATTTTCGGCGGCGCGTAATTGGAGCCGCCGCTCGCCGCGTCGTACACGTCGCGGGACGGATCGAAATCGCTCGCCCGGCTGCAGAGATCCGTCCAGAACCGGTCGTGCTCGTCCTCGCGCGGCATCGAGTAATCCGCCTGCACGAAATTGCTCGACGGGAAGTCGTCCACCCAGAGGAGGTTGCGGTCCATCGTGAACGGCACGATGTTGATCTCCACCTGTCCGA
>JBFYZJ010000094.1:0-3080 GCA_041309565.1 Candidatus Krumholzibacteriota bacterium | reverse complement strand
TGCCGTTTGTTCGATATTCCCGAGTGACAACGCTCGCGGATCTCGTGCGGGGGCCGTATCGGCCCCCGCGCGGGACCCCGCGCACCCTCGGAAATGCCCTGTACCGGGCGCGGATTTTCGGGTATACTCCTCTCGCATCTCAACAAGGAGTTCCCTATGGCATTGGAGTCGATCTTCGCCCGCCGCAGCATCCGCGCATATACGGGGGAGCCGGTGAGCCGCGAGGCGATCACGCAGATCCTCGAAGCCGGCATGGCCGCCCCCTCGAGCAACAACCGCAAACCGTGGCATTTCGTCGTGGTCCGTGATCGCGAGACGCTCGCGAAGCTCGCCGAGGCTCATCAGCACGGGAAGATGCTGAGCTCCGCCGCGGCGGCGAGCGCCGTCGGCGGCGACACGACGATCGCGCCCGATTTTTGGGTGCAGGACTGCTCGGCAGCGACCGAGAACATGCTCATCGCCGTCGCCGCGCTCGGCCTCGGCGCCGTCTGGCTCGGCGGCCACCCGCGCGAGGACCGCGTCGCCGCGATCAGGGCGGTGCTCGGCATACCCGAGCACGCCGGCATCCTGTGCCTCATTTCCATCGGCCATCCGGGGGAAAAGAAGGAGCCGAGAACGCAGTACGACCCGAAGAGGATCCACGATGAAAAATGGTGAAAAACCGCACGTGAAGGGGGGCGTGAAGCGCCGCCCCGCCCCCGAGGGGGAGCTCCTCCGCGACGACGTGTTCGAAACGATCATCGCGCATCTCGAGAACCGGTTCGATTCGCACGATTTCATCTTCGAGATGATGCGCCGCTTCCCGCGCGAATACACGACGTCGCTCTACGAATGCAGGCGATCGAAGGATCCGATCCAGACGCTCCACGCGAAGATCGGCCGGAAGCTCCTCGAGTTCGGCGATCTCATCAGGAAATCGAAACGCGCGTCCTCGCGGAACGTCCGCGGGCTCCCGTCCGGGAACCAGCACTGGGAGAAGATCGAAACCCCGAAGCGCTGAGAGGTTCGTTCCATGGCTGAATCCACCGCGCTGCGCTCCACCCGCATGGTTTTCGTCGCCTCGTTCCTGCTGGCGACCGTTCTCATCGCGGCCCTCTCGCTCGTGCAGCCGCTCAAGTCGCATATCGCCGCCGGCTATCTCTGGGGCCTTTTTCTCGTCCTCGGCACGATCGCGGTCGGGCGCTGCACGGGGAAGCGGCGGCGCTGGCTGCGGCTCTTTCTCGTGCTGGCCGCCGTCAACGTCGTCGTCACGCCCGCCGAGGTCTTCCTACGGCTCAGAGGCTTCACCTACGAGCCGTTCCTGCGCTTCGGCTACCCGCGGCCGCACCAGATCAGCGAGGCCGAGCGCGACGATAAGCTCTTCTGGACGCTCCCAAAATCCCGCCCCGGCATCAACTCGTACGGATTCGAGGGAGTCGAGCCGGCGCGGCCGAAGACCGCAGGAACGTACCGCATCGTCTACCTCGGCAACACGTGCACGTACGCGGGCGTCCCCGCCGTCGCGGAGGTGCTGCTCCGCGAGACGCACCCCAGAATCGAGTGCCTCAGCTTCGCCCTTCCCGGCTACTCGAGCCATCAGGGGAAGGTGATCGCGCGGGAGATCCTCGGCGAGCTCGAGCCCGATCTGCTCGTCGTCTCCTACGGCTGGAACGACCGGTGGCTCGCCTTCGGCGAGATCGACGAGGAGAAGGGCCCGCGCGCGCCGCGCGGCGGCGCCCGGCTCTTCGCCGACGGGATCTATTCGCGGTGCCGGCTCCTGCAGCTCGCACGGAAGGCGCTCGCCCCAGTTCTCGGCGAATCGAAACCGCTCGACGTCCCGCGCGTTCCTCCCGACCGGTTCATGCGAAACCTCGAGGAGATCGCGGCCGCGGCGGAGGCCCTCGGCGCGCCCGTGATCTTCGCGACGGAGCCGAGCTCGCACCCGAGCCTCGGCGTCCCCGACAACGCCGTCTCGAGCACGTACGCGAGATCGAAGGAGGAAGCGCTCGCCTACCTGCGCGAGTACAACGATATCGTCCGCCGCGTGGCGGGGGAGCGGAGCTCGCGGCATCTCGTCGATCTCGACGCCCTCATGAGCCCGCGGAGCGACGTGCGGCAGCTCTTCAACGACGACGGCGTCCGCTACAGCAAGGCGGGAACGGCCGTCGTCGCCGACCTCGAATCGCGGTACATCCTCGAACGGTTCCTGAAGAGGCGCGGGACGTGACCGCGCCCGGCCCGGGAAACGGGAGCTCCGCGACGAATCCGAGCATGCAGGGCGGCGGCGCCCCGGCGGGCGCGCGAGCCCTCGACTACGTTTTTCTCCTCCGGCCCATGATTCTCATCCCCGTCTGGACCTTCTTCCTGCTCGGCGCGCACCACGGTGCGGCCGCATCGGGAACGGAGATCGACGCGCCGCGCCTCCTCGCGGGGCTCTGCTCGTTCACCGCGCTCCTCGGCGCGATCTACATCGTGAACCAGATCGCCGATCGCGACGCCGATCTCGCCGCGAACAAGCTGTTCCTCCTCTCGAAGGGAATCGTGCCGGTGCGCGCGGCGTGGATCGAGGCCGCCGCGCTCGCCGTCGCCGCCTTCGGCGTCGCGTTCCTCTTCCTGCCGGCGCTCTTCTCGTGGGTGCTCGCGGCGAGCCTTGCGCTCGGCGCCGCCTACTCGCTCGAGCCCGTGCGCCTCAAGCGGCGCCCCGTCCTCGACACGCTCGCGAACGCGGTCGGAAACGGCGTGCTCAACACGCTCGCCGGCTGGATCGCCGCGGGGGTGCCCCCCGGCGGCTGGCCGGCGCTCGCCCCCTACCCGCTCGCCGTCGCGTCGGTCCACCTCGCGACGACGCTCGCCGACGCACCAGCCGATGCGGGTATGGGATTCAGAACGAGCGGCGCGGCGCTCGGCGTCTCGCGGGGGCTGTTCGTCTCGACCGCGCTCATGGGGGGAGCGGTGGTCGCGGCCTATCTCGCCGCGAACGTGCCGGCGCTTGCGGCTTCGATCCTGTCCCTTCCTTTTTTCCTGATTCCGGTGCGGTCCGTCACGAGCCCCGCGAAAGCCGGGGACGCGCTCATTCCGGCGAAGGCGGCCACACTCCTCTT
>JBFYZJ010000093.1:0-2695 GCA_041309565.1 Candidatus Krumholzibacteriota bacterium | reverse complement strand
CGAGACGAGGTGCGCGCTCGACGCGCTCGGCGAAGTCACGGGGCGTCGCATGTCGGCCGGCCTGCTCGATACGATATTCGCGAAGTTCTGCATCGGGAAATAGAGGCGCCGGAAAAGTTTACAACAGAACACCTTACTAGTAAATAAAATGCGCCGTTATTGATAATAATTATGACCATACTCCAAAGAAGCGATTTCGATCTCATCGTCGTCGGGGCCGGGCACGCCGGGTGCGAGGCGGCGCTCGCCGCGAGCAGAATGGGATTCGGCACCCTCCTCGTTACGATGAGCCGCGATCAGGTCGCGCGGATGCCGTGCAATCCGGCGATCGGCGGGCTCGCGAAGGGGCAGCTCGCGCGGGAGGTCGATGCGCTCGGCGGCGAAATGGGGCTCGCGATCGATCAGGCGGGGATCCAGTTCCGCATGCTGAACCGGGCCAAAGGGCCCGCCGTGTGGTCTCCCCGGGCGCAGGCGGATAAGCGCGCGTACCATCTCCGCATGCTCGCGGCCCTTGAAAATACGGCGAATCTCGTTCTTCTGGAGGGCGAGGCGACGGCGGTTCTCGCGCGGTCCGGCGCGGCCGAGGGAATCGAGGTCGCGGGAGAAAAGCGGTACCTCGCGCCTCGGGTCATCCTGGCCCTCGGAACATTTCCCAACGGGCTCATGCACATCGGCGAGGAGAGCTTTCCCGGGGGGCGCGAAGGGGAGCCGCCTTCATGCGGCCTCGCGGATCAGCTCGCAGCGCTCGGGATCGAGCGCGGCAGGCTCAAAACGGGCACGCCGGCGCGTCTCGCGCGGGGAAGCATCGATTTCTCGCGCTGCGAGGCGCAGGCCGGGGACCGGATCCCCTCCCCGTTCTCCTTCCGGACCGGGAAGATCGACGTCGAGCAGGTGCCCTGCCACATCACCTACACGAGCGCGCGGACGCACGAAATCATTCGAAAGAATCTGGACAGGTCTCCCCTCTTCGCGGGACGGATCAAGGGGGTCGGGCCGCGCTACTGCCCGTCCATCGAGGATAAGGTCGTGCGGTTCTCGGACCGGGAGCGGCACCAGCTCTTTCTCGAGCCCGAAGGGCGCGAATCGGACGAGATATACATCAACGGGCTCTCGACGAGCCTGCCGCGCGACGTGCAGGAAGCGATGATTCATTCGATCGCGGGGCTCGAGGGGGCCGCGATCGTGCGGCACGGCTACGCGATCGAGTACGATTTCTATCCGCCGCACCAGCTCTTCCCGACCCTGGAATCCCGCAGAATCAAGGGGCTTTACTTCGCAGGGCAGGTGAACGGCACGTCGGGGTACGAGGAGGCGGCGGCGCAGGGAATCATCGCCGGCATCAACGCCGCGCGAAGTCTCGCCGGCGGGGAACCGCTCGTGCTCGGCCGGCACGAGGCGTACGCCGGAGTTCTCGTCGACGACCTCGTGACCAAGGAGATCGATGAGCCTTATCGAATGTTCACCTCGCGGGCGGAACACCGGCTCGTTCTGAGGCAGGACAACGCGGACGAGCGGCTTTTCAAGCACGCAGCTCGATGCGGGCTCCTCCCGCGGGCGCTCTGGGAAGGCACGATCGCAAGCCGCAGGCGCGTCGCGCGGGCGCGGCGCGAGATCGAGCGGCGAACGCTGAGCGCGGAAGAAAGCAGCGGGATTCTGGCCTCGAAAGGGCTCGGGACCGCTTCCGCCCCGCTTCGCATGGCGCAGCTTCTGCAGCGCCCGGGCATTTCCGTGACGGACATCGAAGACGCTTCATTCGCCGGCCTCGGGCCGCGGGAGAAAGAGACGCTCGAGATCCAGGTGAAGTACGACGGCTATATCCGCAGGCAGAAAAGGCTCGCGGAGCGCATGCTGGCGATAGAACGCGTCAGAATCCCCGAGGATTTTTCGTACAATATCGAGGCCCTGAGCGCGGAGGCGCGGCTCAAGCTCGAGAAGTTCAGGCCGACGACCCTCGCGCGCGCGTCGCGCATATCCGGCGTGAGGTCGGCGGACCTCTCGATTCTGATGATTCATCTGGAGAAGCGCGGCCGCGGCGCGGGGCGCGGGCGGACGCGACACGGCGGGAAGACATGAGCGGAACGGACAGCGCGAAAATCGCGGAATCGGCGCTCCGGCGCGCGGGATTCGAGGGCGCGGTCCCCGAAACGGTCGAGACGCTCGCCCGGTACCTGCATGAAGTGGGCTACTGGAGCGGGAAAGTGCATCTCGTCGGCAAGGGGCGCCTCGGGAGCAGCCTCGAGCTTCTCGTTCTGGATTCGCTGGCGCTCCTCGGCGCCGTCGAGGCGCGCGGGATCGCCGCCGAAAAAGCGGCGGACGTCGGCTCCGGCGCCGGATTCCCCGGGCTCGTCTGGAAGATCGTGCGGCCGGGGATTGAGATGACGCTCTTCGAGCGCCGGCTCAAGCCGCAGATCTTCCTCGAGAGAACGATCATGAAGCTCGGCCTCGGGGGAATAGCCGTCGTCGGGGATGATGCGGGGAACGCCGCGGAACCGGGCACTTTCGATATCGTCACGTCGAAAGCGGCGGGACGGCTGGACGAAATGCTCCCGCTCGCGGAGCGGCTTCTTTCCCCCGGCGGGACTTATGCGACACTTAAGGGGCGTGGATGGGAGCGGGAGCTTGCCGGAAATTCTCAATCGTCGATGAGGATGGAAGCGGCCATAGAGCTCCCCGAAAAGCGCGGCGCCGCTCTGAT
>JBFYZJ010000092.1:0-4819 GCA_041309565.1 Candidatus Krumholzibacteriota bacterium | reverse complement strand
CCTGCCGGTCGACGCTCAAGCGGTATCTGGCCGCGGCGGCGGAGGCGATCGGCGAGCGGCTCGGCGAGGTTCCCTCGATCGAATGCACGGTCGCGGCGAGCGACGCGCCCGGCGAAGCGGTCGCGGATCCGTGGATCTCGATATCGATCCGGCCGTGCAGCGGACCGCGCGGCGAACGAATCGTTCCGACTGCTCCCGACGCATCGGGGAACGTCGCGCGCGATGCGGCGCTGGAACGGCTCGCCCGCGCGCTGGACGGCGTCCACGCGTCGGCCGGCCGGGACGGATTCCATCTCCGGCTGCCCGCGCATCCTCCGCTCGACCGCGAGAAGGATCTCGTGCATCCGCTCCACATGATGATCGAGCGCTCGAAGCTGCGCTGCGTTCCGATGCACGTCGTTTCGGTGCGCATGGCGGGAGCGCGGGCGGAGGCCGGATCGTTCGATCGCCTGTTCGAGTCAGGCCTCTGCTCCCTCCGCGGCGCCGAAGAGTGGGTTGTCGCGCGGGGCTGGGAGCAGGGGAGCTACGACGTGATCGTCGCGGGGGCTTCGCGCGAGCGTCTCGGCGAGGCGATGGAGAGCGTTCGCGAGCGATTCGCGCGCCGCTGCGGGGAGCGCGGCGAAGAGCTCTACCCGGCTATTCGCTGGGAAATACGGTACAGCCGCGAGGCGGATGCGCCCGGAAGCGCCGCGGATTGCGCGATGCTCGAAACGCTCGCGTGATCAGCGGTCGATCGACGAACGGTTCAATCACCATCAAACAAACGAGGATCGTCAGCGGCGGGTCGAGAGGGCCTCTTCGCGGGCTTCGCGCTTCGAGGGCTCCTTCGCCGGCTCTTCGTGCGGCTTCATCGAGAGGAGGAGCAGGCTCAGCGGATCGGTGATCGTGCGGCGCACGTTCGGCAGATGATTGTGGAAGAAGAAACGCCCCGCGCGGATATCCATCAGCTTATGAAACGCGACCTTCCCGGTGAGGCCTTCGCAGCGGGCATGGACGATTTCCCCCTTGTCGAAGAAAATCTCTCCCTTCGCGTCGGAGCCTACGACGATGAGGCGCCCCGTCCGCAGGTTGGCGTTGACGAGCGACACGATATCGAGGATGGGGATGAGCGCCATCGTTCCCTCGAGGGGGTAGCTGCGGCGGGATATCTTTCGCCGGACGTCGATGATGAGGACGCAGAGGACGGCTGCGAGCATGAAGAACGCGATGTGGGTGAGGAGGAACCGTCCGATGCCGGCGACGGCGACCTTCGAGCGGTCGACGGTCTGCCGTCCCTTCGCGAAAACCGGCGGAAGCGGCTTGTCCGCGCGCTTCGCGTCGCGCGCGGGCGGTTCCTCGGCGGGACGTTTCAGATCGGCGAGCCGTTCCTGCGCCCACGTGTTCGAGGGATCGGCGGCGATCAGCGCCTCGAGGGCGGTTCGCGCGCGCGCGGGCGCGGCGGCGGCCGTGTCGAGGAGCGCGATCTGGGCTTCGGCCAGGAGCCGGTCGATCCGGGCGCGCCGTTCCGCTGTCTCCATCCGGGCGATCAGGGAGGAAATCTCGGCGTTGTCCGGATCGATCGCGCGCGCACGGGCGATATACTTCCGTGCCGCATCCTCGTTGCCCTTCTCGACCTGGCAGCGCGCCATCGCGGCGAGCGCGTCGTCGTCGTTGGGCCTCATCTCGAGGTATGCCGTCAGCTTCTGGATCGCGCCGTCCCATTTTTCGGCGCTCATGGAGCTGCGCGCGTCGGCCAGTTTCGCGCGCGCGAGGGAGGCTTCCATCTGGGTGAGCTTCTCGCGGGCCCAGGCGGCGTCCGGTTCCTGCCGCAGGCCGCGCTTCAGGAGCTCGCGCGCGTAATCGGTCTCTCCGCGGGACTCGTAAATCTGCGCGAGCTGCCAGATGGCGGAAGTGAACGTCGGATCCGTCTTGAGCGCATCCTTGAGTATCGTCTCGGCGCCCGCGTAATCGCCGCGCGAGAGCGCCTTCTGCGCGTCGACGAAGAGCGCTTCGGCCCTCACGCGCGCCCCCGTCTGGGAGGCGGCCGGCGTCGCGGCCAGCATCAGAACGAACGCGTATATCATGATGCGGGAAAACATCGTTATCCTCCGAAATGCGTCTATTCGCAAATACCGTTCCAGATAGCTTGAAATGATCGCGGAGCGGTCTATTTTGATCGCTCTTTTCCCGCGCGAGGCGTCGGGCGTTCCGCCGGGCGGCCGCGACTGCGGCCGACTAACCGCCTGTCAAGTATGTGGTTGATTTCGGGGCTCCCCATTTGATACTATGCCAAACGTTCGCGCATACAGGGGGTGGCGATGCAGCCGTTTCGCGAAGTGTTCTGGAATATCGGTTATCACTATATTTTCTATTCGGTTGCGGCCGTGGCCATGGGCATTTGCCTCTACGGGCTCTACCGGCGCTGGACCTTCTGGCGGAAGGGCTGGCAGGAGAAGCGCGACGGCGGATTCGCTGCGTGGCTCGTGATCCGCCGCGTCCTCCTCAACGCCTCCATCTTCAAGGGGGATCTCCTCGGCGGCGTCACGCACGCGTGCATCATGTGGGGATTTCTCATCCTCTTTCTCGGCACGGTCCTCTCGACGATCGATCACTGGATCGTTTCGTATCTCCGGGGGGACCTCTATCTCGTCTACGCGTTCGTGCTCGACGTCGCCGGCGTCGCGCTCATGGCCGGCGTGGCGCTCGCGTACCTGCGCCGCTTCGTGTTCAAGCGGGAGAAGATGGTGACGATCGCGCGCGACCATATCGTGCTGGCGCTCCTCTTTCTCATCGCGCTCACCGGCTTCCTGGTCGAGGGATTCAGGCTCCGCGCGCAGACGCTCGCCTGGCCCGAGCCGTCCCCCGTCGGGAGATGGATTGCGGACCTCTCGGGCATGTCCGTGCCCGAAGCGCTCGCCGCGCACCGGCTCTGGTGGTGGATCCACGCGGCGGCGAGCATGTTCCTCATCGCGTATTTCCCGTTCTCGAAATTCATCCACGTTTTCGCGGCGAGCATCAACGTGACCCTCGAGGGGATGCGCTTCAATTCGTACCTGTCGATCGAGGAGCGGGAAGCGCTCACGAGCGATTTCAGCTTCCGTCACCTCGTCATGCTCGATGCGTGCACGCAGTGCAACCGCTGCACGGTGGTCTGCCCGAGCGCCATCGCGAAGGAACCGCTCTCCCCGCGGAAGGTGATCGACGAAACGGGGCGTTTCGCCCGCCGGAAAGAGGGATTCGGCGTGCTCCCGCGGCGGGCCGCCTCGCCGGCTGCGGTGCCGGCGCCGGGCGCCGTGTCCGCCGCCAAGGCGACGGCCGTCGAAGGGGATCAGGTGTGGTACTGCACGACGTGCAGCCACTGCCAACGCGAGTGTCCGTCCGCGATCAGCCCCATGGACATCATCCGCGAGATCAGGACGGCGCGAGTCGAGGGAGGGGAGGACGTTCCGGTCAACATCCAGGAGATGCTCGAATCGGTGTACAAGTTCAAGAATCCGTGGCAGGGGGCGAAGGGGAAGCGGATGGAGTGGGCGTCGGGGCTCGACGTCCCCGTGCTGTCCGAAGGGGCGAAGGAGACGCGCTGTTTCTACGTCGGATGCACCTTCGCCTACGATTCGCGGCTCCAATCCGTGCCGCGCGCCGCGGTGAACGTGTTCAGGGCCGCCGGACTCGACTTCGCCGTTCTCGGCAAGGAGGAGACGTGCTGCAGCGAATTCATCCGCGGGGTCGGTGAAGACGGTCTCTTCACGGAGCTCGCCGGCGGAAACGCCGACGCGTTCGACCGCCACGGGATACGGGAGATCGTCACGCCGTGCCCGCACGGATTCCATACCTTCAAGAACGAGTACGCGCGCATGAGCCCCTCGATGAAGGAGCGCAGCGTGCTGCACGTGTCGCAGGCGCTCGAGCGGATCATCGCATCGGGCGGGATCAAGCTCGAGAGCCGCGGCGAGCGCACGGTCACGTTCCACGATCCGTGCTTCCTCGGGCGCCGGGGCGGCGTGTACGACGCGCCGCGGAACGTGTTGAAGTCGATTCCCGGCGTCAGGCTCGTCGAGATGGAGCGCTCGCGCGAACGGAGCCTCTGCTGCGGCGGCGGCGGCGGAAGAATGTGGGTCGAGGCCGGGGAGGGGGAGAAGATCGCGGAGATTCGCGTGCGCGAGGCGGCCGGCACGGGCGCCGGAACGATCGTCACCGCGTGCCCCTTCTGTTTCAGCAATATGGATGATGCGGTCAAAACAGCGGGATTCGAGGGAAAGATCGTCGTGAAGGATCTCACGGAGCTGGTGGCCGAGAGCCTCCCGGGCGCGGCGCCGGCCGAGAAAGGAGTCTCCTGATGGAGATTCTCGTGTGCGTGAAGAAGGTGCCCGATACCGCCGACGCCGAGGTCGTCCTCAAGCCCGACGGCACGGGCATCAAAGAGGACGATCTCGCGTCCGGCATCAACGAGTGGGACAACTACGCCGTCGAGGAAGCGATCCGGATCAAGGAGGCGCACGGGGGCGCGGTGACCGTCGCCACGATCGGCCCCGCCGACAGCGAGGACGTGCTCAGGCGCTGCCTCGCCATGGGCGCGGATAACGCGATCCTGATCGACGACGCTCCCTTCAAGGACGCCGATCCGTACGGAATCGCCCGGGGACTTCGCGGTCTCGTCGGAAAAGGAACGTACGATCTCGTGCTCGCGGGGGCGCAGGCGGGGGACGACGGATTCGCCGTGACGGGGCCGGCGCTCGCCGGGTACCTCGGGTGGCCTCACGCGACGCTCGTCACCTCCGTCCTCCTCGAGGGGACGAAGGTGCAGGTGACGAGAGAGCTCGAGGGAGGCCTCGAGGAAATG
>JBFYZJ010000091.1:0-10176 GCA_041309565.1 Candidatus Krumholzibacteriota bacterium | reverse complement strand
TACGGACGCGCTCTACTACCTCCTGCCGAATCTCAAGGTCTTCAATCTGCGGCACGAAGCGGTGCACGGCCTGCCCTTCGCCGCGGGGGACATCCTGCGCGCGACGATATACGCCGTCGTGTATTCGGCGGTCGCGTTCTTCTTCGCGTGCGCCGTGTTCAGGCGCCGGGAATTCAAGTAGGGGAGCGATATGAAACGGAAATGCGCCGAGATCGGCGTCGCCGTCGCCGCGGTCCTGCTGCTCGTCGCGGCCTCCCGCAGCGTCGAGGATCTCGCGCGCCGCAAGCACGGGCTCGAAGTGCTCTATCTGCCGTCGGGCCAGTTCATCGAGCAGGCGGCGCTCGGCTACCGGGAGCTCGCCGCCGATCTTCTGTGGTTCAAGATGGTGCAGTACTACGGTGGATACCGGATGGGCGAGAACGACCTCGCCCTCTTCACCCATCTCGCCGGGGTCATCACGGACCTCGATCCGCAGTTCAGATACGCGTACATCTTCGCGGCGATCATCATCGCGCAGGATCTCGGATCCCTCGAAACGGGGATCGGGTTTCTCGAAAAGGGGATCCGGAACAATCCGGACGACTGGTGGCTCCCGTTCCAGCTCGGGTTTCTCCATTACGTCTACGCGCGCGATTACGATCGGGCGCTCGCCAGCTTCGAGCGGGCGGCCCGGCTGCCCGGCGCCGGCCCGCAGGCCGCGCGCTTCGCGGCGTTCGTCGCGGCGAAGGCGGGCTACGTCGAGACGAGCATCGCGATGTGGGAGGAGCTCGCCCGGACGTCCGACAACAAGTACATCCGCGAGCTCGCGGAACGCTACATCGAGAAGCTCAGGGCCGGAACGTTTCCCGGGGCGGGTTCGCGATGAGCGCGCTGTTCTACGCGTTCGCGGCGCTCCTCGGGTTCATGGTCGGGAGCTTTCTCAACGTCGTCATCTACCGCGTGCCCCGCGGGCTTTCCGTCGTGAAACCTCGCTCGTTCTGCCCCGGCTGCCGGACGAAGATTCCCTGGTACGAGAACATCCCCGTGGCGAGCTATCTCGCGCTGCGGGGCCGCTGCCGCCGGTGCGGAGAGCGCATCGCGATCCGCTATCCGCTCGTCGAGACGGCAGGCGGGGTGCTCGCCGTCGTCTCGGTGCACCGGTTCGGCTTCGGCGTCGACGCCGCGTTCGCCTTCGCGTTTCTCATGGCGCTCGCGGCGATCACGCTCATCGATTGGGATTTCAGGATCATTCCCGACGCTTTGAGCATCCCGTTCATCGTTGTCGGGCTCGGCTGGAGCCTCGTGAATCCGGGCCTCACGCTCGTCTCGTCGGCGCTCGGCGCGCTCGCGGGCGGGGGGAGCCTGTACCTGGTCGGGGCGCTGTACAAGCTCGCGAGGAAGACCGAGGGAATGGGCGGGGGAGACGTGAAGCTCATGGCGATGATCGGCGCCTTCGTCGGGGTGAAGCTCGTGTTCCCCGTCGTCCTCATCGCGTCCTTCGCGGGGACCGTGTACGCGGCCGCGCTCCTCAGATCGGGGAAAGGCGCCAAGACGGCGGTCGCCTTCGGATCGTTCCTCGCGCCGGCTGCGGCGGTCTGCCTGATCCTCGGCGACCGGCTGCTGGCGTGGTATTTCACGGGATTCTGATGGCAAGGCACTTTGCACGCGAATCGCGCAATACGGCAGGGCGGCCGCTCGGGCACGCGGCGCATTAATGCAATCTGCTGTAATTACATAAGTTGAATGCGCGTCGGTGTTCTCTCCGTTGGCACGCTTGTTGCGTGATTGGACCAATCGAGGCGATAGGATTCAAATAGCCAGTCGGTTTTTGCACGAAATAGGCGATATCCATTCGAGTCGTTCAAGCCGGGATTTTGGAAAAGGTTGGTGCGACGATGATCTCTCTACCCTTCCTCAAGCGAAAAGGTTCCACGGTCGGGCTCGATATCGGCTCGAGCCACGTCAAAGTCATCGAGATCGATCACTCGGGCTCGAGGCCGAAGGTCACCCATTTCGGTCTCACGGCGCTGCCGCCCGAGGCGATCGTCGAGGGTGAGATCATGGACCGCGATCTCGTGATCGCGGGCATCAAGGAATGCATCGAGAAGGCGGGGGTCACGTCGACGTCGGTCGTTTCGGCGATCTCCGGCCGTGCCGTGATCGTGAAGAAGGTCGTCATGGACAAGATGTCTTCGGACGATGCGCAGGAGGCGATCTTCTGGGAGGCGGAGCAGCACGTGCCGTTCGACATCGACGACGTGTGTCTCGATTTCCAGATCCTGAAGGACGACATCGGCGCGAATCAGATGGAAGTGCTCCTCGTCGCGGCGAAGAAAGACATGGTCAATACGCACGCGAGCCTGATCAGGGACGCCGGTTTCAGCCCCGCCATCATCGACGTCGATTCGTTCGCCGTGCAGAACTGCTTCCAGACCGGCCGCGGCCTCGAGTCGGACGACGGTTCGAAACGGGTCATCGGCCTCATCAACATCGGGAGCAACGTCACCAACATCAACATCATCCAGGACGCCAGCCCCCATTTCACGCGCGACATCAGCGTCGGGAGCAACAACTTCGCGGAGACGATCCAGAAGGAGCTCGAGGTCGATTACGAGGAGGCGCAGCGGATCATCTCCGGCGAGCTCGGCAGCCGCGATCCCAACAGGATCCGGGAGCTCGTCAGGCAGGCCTCGAAGGACCTCTCCCTCGGCATCGAACGCAGCGTCGCCTTCCTGAAAGCGTCGGGAGACGCCGACAAGATCGACGAGCTCGTGCTGAGCGGCGGCGGCGCCAATATCCCGTTCCTCAAGGAGATTCTTGCAGAGAAGCATGGCGTGGAACTCTCAATACACAACCCTCTCGCGGGCATCGAATATGAAGCGGGGGTGTTCGGCGAGCACGAGGCCGAGATCGAAAAGATCGCGCCGTTGCTCACCGTGGGAATCGGTCTCGCTCTGAGAAAGGCGGGAAGAGAATGATCAAGATCAACCTGCTGCCGCGCGAGGAACGGATCAAGCGGCGCGAATTCAAGCTTCCCCAGATGTCGACCATCTACATGGTGGGAGGGGTGGCGGTCTTCGTGAGCGCGATGCTCTTCACGGGGATCGTCCAGACCCACAAGATCAAATCCCTCGAGGCGAGGATGGAGGCGGCGACCGAGGAGTCGAAGAAGCTCGCGCCGCAGCTCGCGAAGATCAAGCAGATCACCAAGGAGCGGGAGGAAGTCGACCGCCGGCTCGGCATCATCGCCGATCTGGACCGGTACCGCTACTTCCGCGTGAAGCTCCTCAACGACGTGAGCTTCAATCTCCCGGTGAACTGCTGGTTGACCGGCGTGTCGGAGATTTCGCCGAATTCGTTCGCGATCGACGGGGTCGCCTTCTCGAACTACACGGTCGCCGACATGATGACGAACCTCGAGACGTCGTCGGCGGTATCGAGGGTCGATCTCCAAATCGCCGAACGGGGGAAGATCAACGAACGAGAAGTGATGAAGTTCAAGCTCGTCGCGAACGTGGTGCCGCAATAGCGTAAAGAGAGGGCTCAAACTATGGATTTCAAAGATCCTCAGGTGCAAAAGGGAATTATCGTGGGAATACTCTGTATCATATCCGGATACGTGTATTTCTTCACGTCGTTCTTGCCCTTCTTCCACCATCCGATGCGCGCGAAGATCGCCTCGCTCTCGTCCGAGTACGAGAAGATGAGCGCGGAGCTCGAGAAGGCGCGCAAGACGGTGGGAAACCTCGCGAAGCTCGAGGCCGAGTACGACCGGCTCCACGACAAGTGGGTCGCCGCGCAGGGGCTCCTCCCGAAGGACAAGGAGGTCGCCGACCTGCTCAGGAAGGTGACGCGCATCGGGAGCCAGGCGGGCATCGATTTCCTGCTCTTCGAGCCGCAGGAGCCGATCCAGCGGGAATTCATCACCGAGAATCCCGTTCGGGTGAGAGTCCGCGGCGAGTATCACCAGCTCGGCATTTTCCTCTCCAAGGTGGCCAACCTCGAGCGCATCGTGAACGTGTCGAACCTCGCGGTCAAGCCGGGGGACGACAAGCAGGACGGCGACAAAGACCGGGCGGTTCGGAACTACACGGTTGAAGCTGAATTGACGTTGACGGCTTATACGCTCGTGGAAGGTGGTGAGACGAGCAATGAGAAGGCGAACGAAAAGCCCCAGCAGAAGGCGAACGCTTCGAATTCCTGAGGCCGCGTGGAAGGTCCTCTGGGGACTGACCATCACGGGCCTGTTTCTCTTCCCGGCGCTTGTGGACGCAAGGGCGCAGGAGGCGGCACCGGCGAAGTCCGACACGACGGCGCAGCCGAATCCGGCGGTCCCCGCCGACACGACGGCGCTCGGACAGCCCACGGCCGACGGGATCACGCTGCGGGAGAAGGTGTACTACTATCAGGCCTTCAATCAACGGGACCCCTTCCAGAGCTTGATGGCGGGCGATTTTGAGGAGTCGGGCGAGCTCGACATCGTCGACATCTACAGCGTGAAGCTCGTCGGCGTGCTCGCGGGCGGCATGGAGAAATTCGCCATGCTCGAGGATAACAACGGGTATTCGTACATCATGAAGGCGGGCGATCCGATCCGGAACGGCACCGTCGTTTCCGTGAGCGATCGGGCGCTCGTCGCGCGGGTTTCATTATTCGGACAGACGAGTACGGTAACCCTCCGGCTGGAGGAGAAAAAGAGCAAAGGAGAATAACAATGCTCGGGATCAGCAGACGAACGTTGATTGCCTGTTCCATCCTGGCGCTGCTCGTGCCGGCCGTCGCCGCAGGCGCCGCCGAAAACGAGATCAACGGCGTGAATGTCGTCCCGCTGGATGGAAAGGTCAGGCTCGAGATCAGCAAGGCGGGGAACGTCACCTTCGACGCGTTCGTGATGAGCGAGCCTCATCGCCTCGTGGTCAACTGCGTCGGCGCGAAATTCAACGTGCCGTGGCAGGTGAAGGACGTCTCCAGCCCGCTGGCGAGCAAAGTCCGGACGAGCCAGTTCCAGCTCGCCCCGCTCCTGATCAGCCGCGTCGTGCTCGATCTGTCGACGCCGGTCGATTACCGGATGTGGGACGAGAAGGACATGCAGGTGGTCGAAGTGTCGAGGCGCGCGCCTCAGACGCTCGGCGCCGGCATGCTGGAGAGCCCCGCGATCATGGAGCCGCTCCCCGAGCCTCCGAAGACCGCGGAGAAGGCTGCCGCGGCGGAGACGCCGGTGACGCCGGACGAGGCGAAGGAGCTCCTCGCGCAGGCCTCGATGGGCCCGTTCATCCCGTACCTCCCGAATCCGGCGGCGAGCGAACCGGCGCAGGCTGCGACGAACGCGCAGCCGGCCGAGACGGCGCAGCCCGAACCGGCGCAGGCCTCTGACGAGGCGAGCGCACCGGCGGCCGCGACTCCGGCCCCGGCGGCGCCCCCGTCCCCCTGGATCGCGGGAGAACGCGCGAAGCAGACCGAGCCCGCCGACAACTTCAATTTCTATGCGACGGAGGACGAGGCTTACTCGCCGCTCTCCGAAAACGACGAGACCGCCCCCGCGGCGGCCCCGCGGTCCGAGCGCTACGCGCGCGGCAATCCCGCGGCCGGCAGCGGCAGGGGCATGGGCTCGAATCGCATCACGATCGACGCCCAGGGCGCCGATATCAAGACCGTGCTCCGTACGGTCGCCGACTACTCGGGCAAGAACATCGTGTACGGCCCCGACGTGAAAGGGGAAGTGTACGTCCATATCAAGGACGTTCCGTGGGAGGAGGCGCTCGACATTCTCCTGCGCGCCCACGGCTACGGCTACCGCGAAGAGTTCGGCATGATCCGCGTGAGCGAACTCTCAAAGCTCACGAAGGAGGAGCTCGAGCTCCAGACGGCCGAGCGCAAGAAGGACGATCTCCTTCCGCTCGTGACCAGAATCATTTTCGTGAACAACTCGAGCGCCGAAGAGCTCAAGGCCGCGCTCCAGAACATCAGCTCCCAGCGCGGCAAGATGGACGTCGATCTCGGCAGCAACGCCCTCATCGTGAACGATACCGAGCCCGTCATCGACAAGATCGCCGAAATGGTCAAGACGCTCGACAAGAAGACGTTCCAGGTCGACATCAACGCGAAGCTCGTCGAAGTCGACGTCGAAGCCACCCGCGAGCTCGGCATCAGCTGGGGTCTCCTGAATCTCCATGCGGGCGGGCTCAGCGGCATCGGGAGCATCGAGGTCAACAACCCGATCGCGTCGTCGGCAGGAACGGTCAAGTTCGGGACGGTGCGCTCGTGGGGCGAGCTGAACGTCGTTCTCGAAGCGCTCGAGCGGACGAACAAGGCGAACATCATCTCCAATCCGCGCATCACGACGATGGACAACCGGGAAGCCCGGATTCTCGTCGGCAAGGAGATCCCGCTCATCGTCGCCGACGAAGCGGGCAACCCGATCACCGAGCTGACGAAGATCGGTATCATGCTCAAGGTCACCCCGCACGTGAACTCGGACCGGACGATCACGCTCGACATGCACCCCGAGGTGAGCGAGCTCCAGTCCGAAGCGACCGCGCAGGGCGGCATCATCATCTCGACGAGCGAAGCCGACACGCGCGTCGTCGTGCAGAACGGTGCGACGGCCGTCATCGGCGGACTGATCAAGAACGTGCAGACGAACGTGAGGACCGGCGTGCCGTTCCTCAAGGACGTGCCGTTCCTCGGGAGGCTCTTCTCCTCGAGCTCCACGGCCGACAAGAAGCAGGAACTCGTGATTTTCGTGACGCCGACGATCGTCGAGTAGCATCGGATTCCCCTCCACTCACCGTGGACCCCCCGGAGGAGTTCCGAACTTCCTCCGGGGGATTTTTCTTGCCCGCCGCCCGCCGATTCTCTATGCTGAACTGCGAAACATCGTTCATCGAACAAGGTACACACGAGGTTCGCGTGAGAGTCATCGCCGGATCGAAGAAGGGCATCGAGCTGCGCGGCGGCCACGGGCCGTTTTTCAGGCCGACGCAGCAGCTCGTCAAGGGGTCTATTTTCGACACGATCGGATTCGAGGTCGAGGGCGCCAGCATTCTCGATCTTTTCGCCGGCTCGGGCGCCGTGGGCATCGAGGCATTGAGCAGGGGGGCCTCGCGGGCCGTGTTCGTCGAGCAGGACCACCGGAGCTTGAAGGCGCTGCGCACGAATCTCGAGCGGTGCCGCTTCGGGCGCGAGACGGCGGAGGTCCGCATCGGCGACGCCGTCCGGTACGTCGAGCGCGCCGCGGCGGCAGGGGAGCGTTTCGATATCGTCTTCGCCGATCCCCCGTACGCCGCGAAGACCGCGGCGCAGCGCGTCGTGGACGCCGCCGGAACCGCGGCCGGGCCGCTCTGCCGCGTGCTCGTGATCGAGCACGGCAGTCCCGTCTTCGCCGCCGAAGGGGGAGCGCTCGAGCTTTTCAAGGCGCGGCGCTTCGGCCAGACGACGATTTCGTACTTTCGGTACCGGAAGGAGGCTGACGGCGGTGAAGGGAAAGATCGCCCTCTACCCGGGGACGTTTGACCCGGTGACGAACGGTCACGTCGATCTCGTGCGGCGGGCCGCGACGATATTCGACCGCGTGATCGTCGCGGTGGCGCAGGGGGTGCAT
This sequence comes from Candidatus Krumholzibacteriota bacterium, assembly GCA_041309565.1. Lineage (GTDB taxonomy): Bacteria > Krumholzibacteriota > Krumholzibacteriia > Krumholzibacteriales > Krumholzibacteriaceae > SSS58A. Next base: position 2,597 of record JBFYZJ010000091.1, on the reverse strand, counting down.
AAGAACACGTTCCTGACGCTCGCGCAGCGGCGGCAGCTCGTCGCCGAGGCGGTGGAGGGGATCGAAGGCGTCGAGGTCGTTTCGTTTGCCGGTCTCCTCGTCGAGGAGTTCCGGGCGCGCAAAGTCGACGTCGTGATCCGGGGCCTCCGCGCGGTGTCCGATTTCGAGTACGAGCTCATGATCGCGCTCATCAACCGGAAACTCGATCCGGAGTTCGAAACCGTGTTTCTCATGCCGAGCGAGCAGTACATCTATCTCCACAGCTCGCTCGTGAAGGAGATCTACCAGCTCGGCGGCGAGATCGGGTGTCTCGTGCCGTCGAGCGTTCCGAAGAGACTCAAGGAATGGGGAATCAAATAGACCGGCCAAAGGAGGATCGAACGTGGCACACGTGATCAGCAAACGCTCGCGCAGTCTCGAGCCGTCGTTGACCCTGAGCCTCACGGCGAAGGCGAAGGAGCTCAAGGCGAAAGGGGATAACGTCGTCGGCCTCACCGCGGGTGAGCCGGATTTCGACACTCCCGACGTCATCAAGAAGGGCGCCATCGAGGCCATCAACCGCGGGGAGACGAAATACACGGCGGGGGAGGGGATCGCGCCCCTGCGCAAGGCGGTCGCCGAGCTGTACTCCCAGAAGCTCGGGGTCGAGTACACTGCGGCGGAGGTCGTCATCTAGCACGGCGCGAAGCACTCTATCTACAACGCGCTGTTCGCGCTCACCGATCCCGGGGACGAGGTGCTCATCCTTTCCCCCTACTGGACGAGCTATCCCGACATGGTCAAGATTCTCGGCGGGAAGCCGAGGATCGTCGAGCTTTCGAGGAAGACCGAGTACAAGCTCACGCCGGAAATTTTCCGGAAGCAGCTTTCGCGCAAGAAGAAGCCCAAGGCGCTGCTCTTCAATTCGCCGTCGAATCCGGCGAGCATCGTCTACCGGCGCGAGGAGATTGAGGCGATCGCGAAGATCGTCCTCGAGTCGGGAATCGCGCTCATCAGCGACGAGATCTACGAGTTCCTCGTCTTCGAAGGCAACGAGCACGTGTCCCCCGTGACGCTCGTGCCGCAGATCAAGGATCAGACCGTCGTCATCACCGGCGTTTCGAAGAGCTACGCGATGACGGGATGGCGTGTGGGCTTCGCCCTCGCCGAGAAGGACGTGGCCTACCGGATGGGCGCGTTTCAGGCGCACGCGACGGGATGCCCCAATTCGATCTCGCAGTGGGCGGCGCTCGAGGCCGTCCAGAACGGCGCGGAGGCCCGCGAGATGATGCGCGTCGAGTTCGAGAAGCGGAAGGATCTTTTCGGCAGGCGTCTCGAACGGATTCCGTCGATCTGGTATCCCGAGCCGGGGGGCGCGTTCTACTATCTCGTCGACGTGTCGAAGCTCTACAAGAAGATGAACGTGAAGGGCAGCTTCGGATTCTGCGACAAGCTCCTCGCCGAGCAGGGGCTCGTCGTCATTCCGGGCGGGGCGTTCGGCTGCGACAAGATGATACGGTTCTCCTTCGCGGCTTCGGAGAACGAGATCAACCGGGCGCTGGACCGGTTCGAGAATTTCGTGAAAAAGTACCAGGGTTGAGGCCGTGGACCGGAGCAAGGAGATCGCGGAGCTCGCCCGCTCGCTGCGCGGCGTGCCGGTGCGCACCGAGGAGCGCTACCTGCTCGCGTACGGTTTCGACGCGACGGGGGCGCGGGGGCGCGCCGGGGGTGTGGCGTTTCCGGGCGGCCTCGACGACCTCGCACGGCTCGTCCGCGAGGCCTCGCGGCGGGGAATCGCCGTCGTCCCGCGCGGGGCGGGATCCGGCTTCTCGGGAGGATCCGTGCCGCTCGAGGGCGCGCTCGTGATTTCGACGGAGAAGTTGCGCCGGGTGCTCCGGTTCGACGCGACTGCCGGCGAGGTCGAGGTCGAAAGCGGCATCGTCAACAAGGAGCTCCAGGATTACCTCGCCCCCGTGGGGCGCTTCTACCCGCCGGATCCGGCGAGCCTCAATTTTTCGACCATCGGGGGCAACGTCGCCGAAAACGCCGGGGGGCCCCGTGCGTTCAAGTACGGGGTGACGCGGCGGTACGTTCGATCGCTCACGTGGATTTCGAGCGAAGGCGAAACGGTGCGCGACGACGCCGTCGCCGGCGCGGCGGCGACGCTCATCGGCTCCGAGGGAACCCTCGGGGTCGTCTATTCGGTACGGCTCGGCGTTCTGGCTCTCCCGGAGGCGTTTCGCGCCGTTCTCCTCGAGGTGCCGCCGGGAGGTGAGGCGCTCGGATTCGCGGGATCGCTCCTCGCGGCGGGGCTCACGCCGAGCGTTCTCGAGTATCTCGACGCGAAGACGATGCGCTGCGTCGGGGAATACTGCTGCTTCGGCGGTCTCGGGAGGGATTCGAATTACCTGTTCGTGGAGTTCGACGGCTCCCCCGGCGAGGTCGACGCGCAGCGGTCGCTCCTCGATGCGCGCGCGAAGACGTCCGGCATCCTGCTCCGGCCGGCGCGGAGCGAGCGGGAGCGCGAGCTCCTCTGGAAGGTGCGGCGGTCTGTGAGCCCGAGCCTCGCCCGGCGCGGCCCGACCAAGGTGAACGAGGACGTGTCGCTGCCGCTGGGA
>JBFYZJ010000090.1:0-5724 GCA_041309565.1 Candidatus Krumholzibacteriota bacterium | reverse complement strand
CGCCTCGCGGGCGATCCGGGGCCTTTCACGCCGTTCCACGTCGACATGGACGGCTCGGCGCCGGTTATCTCGACGGTCGATCCCAAGGGATCGGGAGACGGCTGGTCGGCGAATTTCGATCCGGGCTCCGATCCTTTCGACGGATGCTGGGTCGAGTTCGAGGGAGCGCTCCTCGTCCCGCCCTACGGCATGTTCAGGGACACGGCGCTCGTATTCGTCGATCCGACGCCGCCGATACCGTCCTTCTTCGATATTCGCCGGGATTCGATCCCCGTTTTCCATGTCGATTCGTTCTTCGACGTCACCTTCAAGCTCGACGACGAGCTGCCGGCCCCGACGCCGAGCGAGGTCTGGATGTTCCCGCTCAAGAAGGATTTCGAGCGGCCGCTCACCCCGGTCGATCAGCTCGGGCTCGGCACGCCGATGGATACGATGTCGTGCGGACCGGCGGGAGCGGCTTCGTGCCTGAAGTATTTCGCCGATAACGGTTATCCGGGGCTGGACAATCCCGGGGGAGACGAGACGAAGCCCGCGATGAGCGGCGAGGACATCGCGCGGGAGCTGCAGGGCGCGATGGGGACGAACGCGACCGAGGGAACGACGCCCGACGGCGCGGTGGCCGGCATCGACAGCTACCTCAAGAAGCACGGGCAGAGCGGCTGGACGGTGGAGCACCATCCGGTGGACGACGCCACCGATCTCGCCGAGATGATCCGCGAGTTCGAGTCCGACAAAGAGGATGTGCTCGTCATCGTCGAGGACGTGACGGCCGAGGGGGACACGATGGGACACCTCGTGACGCTCGGCTCGACGCACTCGAGTTGCCCGGAGGCGGGCGCTTCGGGTACGCCGACGACGCGGATCGATTTCATGGATCCGTACGGGGGCGGGCTCCCCGCCGACAACGACTACCCGCTCGACACGAGCGGAGGGGGCCGGCCGACGACGGAAGGCTACGATCTGGACGGCGCGGGAGCGGACGCCGAGGTCGCGGGATACATCAAGGTCTCCCCGCCCGAGGGCGCGCCCGGGGCGGCGCCCCTCGCGAGGGCGGCGGCGCGCGAGCCGTGGATTCTCGCCGCGACGGGGCTCGTTCGCGGCCACGGGCTCGTGGACACGCTCCGCTTCGGTACGGCGCCTTTCCCCGGCGGCCTCTATCTGATGGAAGTCGTCACGATCGACGATCAGGGATTCCGGTGCCGCGATATCAGGCTCGCGGGAATCCCCGAGCACGTCACCGGCAACGACCTGCCCGATCCAGGCGGCCGGACGATGCTCCGCGGCTCGTATCCGAATCCGTTCAATCCGACGACGACGATCGAGTTCTTCCTCGCGAGCGACACGAAGGTCACGCTCGCGATCTATGACGTCGCCGGGCGCAGGGTGCGGGCGCTGATTTCGGACGAGATGACAGGCGCAGGGCTCCATAAGGTCGATTGGAACGGAAAGGACGACGCCGGAAGGAAGCTCGCCAGCGGTGTCTATTTCGCGAGCTTCAGGGCGGAAGGGCAGGTCGAGGCGCGGAAGCTCATCCTGCTGAGGTAGCAGTTGAAGAGCGGGAGGGACGGCGAGTCCCTCCCGCTTCGATCGTTCAATCTTCCATGGGATTTGGGCGGACGTTCCGGGGTGCGGCGATCCCCCATGTGCCGAACATGACATCGATGATCTGGCTCACCTGCGCCCGGTCGAAGAACCACAGCTCGAATCCGAAATGGGCGCTCGGCGCGGCGACGGCGACGCCTGACGTCACATACGGCACGACATCCGCGTACTTCGTCACCCAGAGCGCCACGGCTTGGTTGTTGAGAACCGAAACCATGTTCTTCGATTTCATCCGGTACATCGGATGGAAGCACGACTGGCTCCTCACGAGGTTCCGGTTCATCCAGTACGCGGGATCGTAGACCTCGACGGGGGTGAATCCGCCGGGATTCGGGGAGGGCATATTGGGCGAGTAGTAGCGTGGATACACCAGAATCTCCGACCAGAGATTGAGATTGTCCGGCATGCCGGGAACCCATGTATGCCACTCGTCGGCCGACTTGACCGCTCCGGGATACATGCAGTCGAAGTTGCGGATTCTCCGAATCGGCATATCCGAATCGGTGCGGAACGCCCCGTCGATCTTGTCGAGCATGGTGATGCAGTAGTCCTTGTACGGGTACGAATTGACGCTGCTCGTATCCCCCTCGCACCCGTCCTGGTTGCCGAGAAACTCGCACTTGAGGTTGAGCGGGAACCCCCGCGGCGCTTCCACGGCGGGAAGAACGGCGGCGAGCCCCGCGGCCTTCTCGGACATCCCCTCGGTGATGAGGTGTCCCCCTTTCGCCAGGAAGACCAACAGGGAGTTCCTCATGAGCGTGCTTCCCCAGGAGATCATGCTCTCGGGGGTGAACCGGATAATGTCGTCATAGCAGCTCGTCGTGAGGTCCGAGTTGAACGTCCAGGCGATGTTCTTGTATTTCAAAATGACCGGGAGCCCGGGCGGCATCCCGCCATAGGAGTAGTAGACGTCGTACACGTCCCGCGACGCGTCGAAACCCGCCGCCCTGGCGCAGTGACCGAGCCAGAATGTGTCGTGCTCGTCCTCCCGCGGGAAGTTGTAGTCGATCTGCGTGAAAGTGTTCGTCGAGCGGAAATCGTCCACCCAGAGGAGATTCCGCTCCATGGTGAACGGGACGAGCGACAGCTCGATCATGCCGAGGGTTATCGCGCCCGAGTTATCGATCGCTTCGACGAACAGAGTGTGAACGCCCGTCTGAAACGCGACCGGAATCGCGCGGGTGCATTGGAGAGAGAATTCAGTCGCCCACTCTTGATCGTCGTTGATGTCGGACACGTCCCAGCCGTACCGGTAGCCGACGATACTCCCCCCGTAGAAGCCCGCGCTGGCCGTCCACGAGAAGTTCATCTCGAGTCCCGCCGGGAATGAAACAGTCGTCGGCCGAGGATTCATTCCGAGGAACCATTTGCCTCCGAGGAACGGTTCCGTGATTGTCAAGCTGGGCGCGACGTTGGCCGATACGATGAACTGTCGAATGTTCACACCCCGCTTGAAGAACGTCGTGACCTTGCCGGCACGGCTCTTCGCCTGGACGGCGAAGACATGGGATCTGCTCAAGGCGAGAGGTTCGTCGTCCCCGACGATCGTCATCCGGCCGTCGGGATCATCGTACGGAATCCAGTCGGACCACATGCTTTCATACCGTTCGGGGTGCAGGTTCAAATCCCCGACGATGTCGAAAGCGGGATTGTAGGCGCCCGAGGTATCGACGACCTGCATGCAGAGCCGCCTGACGAATTGCGTTTCGACTTCGGGCTCGCCGTGCCATACGAATTCGATCATGGTGCCGAGCATGACGGTGGCCGCGGGATTCGGGGGGGGAGCCGGGGTATCGATGATGACGAACGGCTCGCCTCTCCAGGGGAGAGGCGTCACGGAATCGTCGTCGGGCGGCGGCGCCGTCGGGACCGTATCGTTGCAGCCGAGAAATGCCAAGCCGAGGAGAACGGCCAGGGCGGCGGCGAGAAGCACCATCATTCGCATGGCTCACCTCCATCGCATCCACGGGCGGCACGCGGCGCCTGTGCGCGTCATGAAAAGCGGGAGGGATTAAGAATCCCTCCCGCTTGGCCTGCTCAGTCTTCAACGGGATCGGGGCGAACGCCCCTGGCAGCGGCGATCCCCCATTCGCTGAAGATGACGTAGATGATCTGGTTCCCCTGCGTCCGGTCGAAGAACCACAGCTCGAATCCGAAGTGCGCGCTCGGCGCCGGGACCCCGCCCGCCACGGGCGGTACGACGTCCGCGTACTTCGTCACCCAGAGCGCCGCCGCCTGGTCATTGAGCGGCGAGAGCGAGCTCTTCGATTTCATCCGGTACATCGGGTGGAAGCACCCCCGGCTCGTCACGCCCGTGTGGTTCATCCAATATGCCGGATCGTATACCTCGACGGGGGTGAATCCGCCGGGGCGCGGATTGGGCTCGTTGGGAGCGTAGAAGCGCCCCGCCTTGATAACCTCGGACCAGAGGTCGAGATTGTCCGGCATGCCGGGAATCCTGCTGTGCCACATGTCATCCGACTTGATCGCGCCGGGATACATGCAGTCGTAGTTCCGGACCCGCCGCATCGGCATATCCGAATCGGTGCGGAACACCCCGACAATCTTATCGAGCATGGTGACGCAGTAATCCCTGTAAGCGTACGAGTCGACGCTGCTCGTATCCCCGTCGCAGTCATCGGAGTTACCGAGAAACTCGCACTTGATATTGAGCGGGAAGCCCCTCGATGCCGGCGCGGGGGGAAAGATCGCGGCGAGCCCGTTCATTCTATCGGACATGCCTTCCGTCAGCAGGTGCCCGCCCTTCGCGAGAAACAACGCAAGGTAGTTGTAGTAGGGCGTGCCTCCCGTCGAGATCATGCTCTCGGGTGTGAACCGTATGACGTCATCCCACGCGCCGTGCTCCGCATCCTGCGAGAAGGTCCAGATGATGTTCTTGTACTGCGTGATCAGCGAAAGCGCGGGCGGTTTCCCGTTGTATGAGTAATAGGCGTCGTATACGTCCCGCGAGGCGTCGAAGCCCGTCGCCTTGGCGCAGTGGCCGAGCCAGAAGGCGTCGTGCTCGTCCTCCCGCGGAAAATAGTAGTCCACCTGAGGAAAACTGTTGTTCGACGGGAAATCGTCCACCCAGAGGAGATTCCTCTCCATCGTAAATGGGACGATCGTAACCTCGATCCTGCCGAGCGTAATGGCGCCCGAGTTGTCGAGCGCTTGGACGTAGAGCGTATGAACTCCCGACTGGAACGAGATCGGAGGGGCTGAGGTGTTCTCGGGGGAGAATCTCTTGGTTTCCCAATCGTGCTTGTCGTCTACATCCGACACGTCCCAGCCATATCGGTAGCCGGCGATCGTTCCCCCGTACGAGCTCGCGTCGGCCCGCCACGAGAAGTTCATCTCGAGCCCCGCGGGAAAATAGACGGCCTCCGGCCGAAGATTCGCGCCGATGAACACTCTGCCGCCGATGAACGGCTCCCAGGTTTTCAGGAGGGGCGCCACCGTCGATGACACGATGAACTGCCGAATGTTCATGCCGCGCTGGAAGATCGTCGTGACCGTGCCGGAGCGGTCCTGCGCCTGCACCGCGAAGATATGGGATCTTCTCAACGCGAGGGGCTCGTCTCCTCCGATCGTCGTCGTCCGGCCGTGGGGATTCTTATAAGGGATCCATTTCGTCCATCTGTCTTCGTACCGCGCGGGATGCAGGTTCAGATCCCGGACGATGTCGAAGCTCGGATCGTAATTGCCGTTCGTATCGACGACCTGCATGCAGAGCCACCGGACGAAGTGCGGCTCTACCTCGAGCCCGCTGTGCCATCCGAATTGGATCACCGGCCCGAGCATGACGACGGCCGCGGGATTCGACGGAGGGGCCGGCGTGTCGATGACGACGAACGGCTCCCCGCCGCTCGGCGGCCGCAGCGGCAGCTGGCTGAGGTTCGGATCGAGGTCGGGCGCCGGTTCCGGCGGGAGGGTCTCCCGGCAGCCGAAGAACGCCGGGATGACTAGAACTGCCAGGGCGGCGACGAGAAGCACCATCCTTCGCATGGCTTTCCCCCTTCTTGTTCGCGAGCTCGTTCGGCGAAGAACGATTCGTTCGGTTGGCTTGGGACGGCATCTCGCTTATCTAGTATAATAATACCTGATACAGGCCGGAGAGGCAAG
>JBFYZJ010000089.1:0-6117 GCA_041309565.1 Candidatus Krumholzibacteriota bacterium | reverse complement strand
GACGAGACGGGGCGGTTCACGCCCGAGGTGACGCAGTGGGCGGGGCAGTTCATCAAGGACGCCGATCCCGAGATCATCACGGACCTCAAGAAGCGCGGCATTCTCTACCGGAGCGGAAAGATCACGCACTCGTACCCGTTCTGCTGGCGCTGCAGATCGCCGCTCATCTACTACGCGCGCCGCTCGTGGTACATCAAGACGACCGCCTTCAAGGATCTGCTCCTCGAGGCGAACGCGAAGGTGCAGTGGTTCCCGCCCGAGGTGGGGGAGAACCGATTCACGTCGTGGCTCGAGGGGAACGTGGACTGGGCGCTCTCGCGCGAGCGATACTGGGGCACGCCGCTCAACATCTGGACGTGCGAGTCGTGCAAGGAGCGCTTCTGCATCGGCTCCGTCGAGGAGCTCCGCTCGGTCGCCGAGGCGTTTCCCGATGAGTACGATCTCCACAAGCCCTTCATCGACGACCTCGACGTCGGCTGCCCCGAGTGCGGCGGAAAAATGAATCGTGTGCCGGAGGTCATCGACTGCTGGTTCGATTCGGGCTCGATGCCCTTCGCGCAGTATCATTACCCGTTCGAGAACATGGACCTCTTCAAGAGCCAGTTCCCCGCCGAGTTCATCAGCGAAGGGGTCGAGCAGTCGCGGGGATGGTTCTATTCGCTCCTCGTGATCGGCGCCTTCCTCACGAAGCAGAGCCCCTACAAGCGGTGTCTCCCGCACGGGCTCGTGCTCGATGCGACGGGGCAGAAGATGAGCAAATCGCGCGGCAACGCCGTCTCGGCGAGCGACGTCCTCGCCTCGGACGGTGCCGACGCGCTCCGTTGGTATATCCTCACGAGCGGATCGCCGTGGCTCCCGAAGAAGTTCGACCAGGAGTCGCTCCGCGATACGGCGAACCGGTTCCTCGGCTCGATCAGGAACCTTTACAACTTCTTCTCGATGTACGCGGAGATCGACGGCTTCGCGCCCCGCGGCGACACGAAAAGCTCGAACCTTCTCGATCGCTGGATCCTCTCGCGGTACAACACGACCGTGCGCGAGGTGACGGAGATGCTCGACCGCTACGAGCTCACCCGCGCCGCGCGCGCGATCCAGACCTTCGTCATCGACGAGCTCTCGAACTGGTACCTCCGGCGCAGCCGCCGCCGCTTCTGGAAGAACGAGATGTCGGACGACAAGCTCGCCGCGTACGAGACGTTCTACCGGGTGCTCGAGGGGCTCATGCGCCTCTCGGCGCCGTTCGTCCCGTTCCTCACGGACGCGGTGTACCGGCGTCTCGGTGGCGCGAAGGAGAGCGTGCACCTCGATCTCTTCCCGGCGGTGGACGAGTCGGCCATCGACGCCTCCCTCGAGAAGAAGATGGCGGGCGTGCTCAAGGCGGTGTCGGTCGGCCACGCCATCCGCAACACGGCGCAGGTCAAGGTGCGCACACCGCTCGCCGAGATCTTCGTCCACAGCCCGTACCCGACTGAGACGGAATGGCTCGCGGGGGAGGAGTTCGCGTTTCTCGTCCGGGACGAGCTCAACATCAAGAAGACGACGCTACTGGCTGATCCGGCGCTTCTTGTAAAATATAGAGTTAAGGCCGATTTCTCGAAGCTCGGCAAACGGTTCGGAAAGAATATGAAAGAGGCGGCATCGCTCCTCGAGAAGCTGGACGCCGCGAGCGTCAAGGCCCTTCTCTCCAAGGGGGAGGCCTCCATAGAACTCGCTGGAAAAAAAGAGGTTATAACGAAGGAAGAGGTACAAATCCTGCAAGAGACGCAGGAAGGCTTCGTCGCGGGATCGGACGGAGACCTCACGGTCGTTGTGGATACGCGTCTCACGCCGGCCCTTCTCAAGGAAGGCACGGCCCGCGAGATCGTCAACCGCATCCAGAACCTCCGGAAGGAATCCGGCCTCGAGGTGAGCGACCGCATCGCGCTGTCCTGCCGCGCCCCCGAGGAAGTTTCTGTTGTGCTGCGGGAGTTCGGCGAGCATATTTGCTTGGAAACGCTCGCCGAGCGGCTCGAAGAGGGAGAAAAGGACTGGCCGTTCAAGACCGATTTCAAAACCGGCGAGGTGCAAATCGAGCTGTGGATCAAGCGGCTCTAGCCTCACGGACGGTGCAAGGAGAATTCGAACATGCCAATCAAGAAGCTCGTCAAGAAGATCGCGAAGAAAATAGGCGGCAAGAAGGCTGAAAAGGCGCAGCCGAAAAAGGCCGCGCCGAAAAAGGCCCCGCCGAGCAAAGCCGCGCCGAAGGCCGCGAAGAAGCCCCCGGCGGTCAAGAAACCGGCCGTAAAGGTTGAGGTGCGCAGGCCCGAGCCCCCGAAACCCGAGCCCCGCAAGACCGAGCCGAAGCGCAAGCGGCTCGGCAAGAAGGAGCTCGAGCATTACCGCGGGCGGCTTCTCGCCGAACGCGAGCGGATTCTCCGCGAGCTCGGCCGGATCACCGAGGCGATCAACGAGTCGGCCGAGGAGCAGGACGCCGCGAAGCAGTCCTATTCGAACCACCTCGCCGACATCGGAAGCGATTACATGGAGAAGGAGAAGAACTACTACTACGCCGATCAGGAAGGGCAGTACCTCAAGGCGATCCAGCTCGCCCTCGCGCGCATCGAGAGCGGGGAGTACGGGCAGTGCATGGAATGCTCGGACCTCATCTCCGACAAGCGCCTCGAAGCGGTGCCCGCCGCGGAGCTCTGCATCGCCTGCAAGGACAAGAAGGAAAAGCTCGAGAGGGGACGTTGATCGGTGCTCTACTTCGCGATCGCGGCGCTCGTCGTCATCCTCGACCAGGCCTCGAAGCGGGCCATCTGGGAAGTATACCAGTATAGCGGCGGAACCGAAGTCGTCGGCGGTCTGTTCCGCATCACGCTGAGCAAGAACAAGGGCGCCGTCTTCGGCATTCTCTCGGGCGCCGGCGATCTGCTCCTCGTCGTCAGGATCATCTCGATCGCGGTGCTTGCCTTTTTCGCCTACCGGATGCGGTACGCCCCGGCGCACAAGCGCGTGTGCCTCGGTCTCATCCTCGGCGGCGCGTTCGGCAATCTCATCGACCACATCGCGGCGGGAGAAGTGCTCGATTTCCTCGACATCGGGATCGGCATGCACCGGTGGCCCACGTTCAACGTCGCCGACATCGCGGTCACGGTGGGGGCCCTGCTTCTCATCTTCAGCTACGCGCTGCATCCCGATTCCCAACCGAAGGAAGAGGAGCCGTCCCCCCGGGAGCAGTCTTGACGGACCGGCAATCGTTCGAATTCCTCGTCGACGAAGACGACGCCGGAAGGCGCCTCGACTCGTACCTGAGCGCCCAGATTCCCGCGCTCTCGCGATCGCGCATCCAAAAGGCGCTCGCGGCCGGCGACGTGCTCGTCGACGGCGAGCACGCGGCGAAGCCGGCCCGCAAGGTGCGGCAGGGGGAGCGGATAGCGCTGTCGTTCAGCCCGCCCCGGCCGCTCGAAATCGTTCCCGAGAGCATTCCGCTCGATATCGCCTACGAGGACGAGCATCTCGTCGTCGTGAACAAGGCGCCCGGGATGGTCGTTCATCCGGCGCCCGGTCACGAGACGGGAACCCTCGTGCACGCGCTTCTGGCCCACTGCGCCAACCTCTCCGGCATCGGCGGCGTGCTCCGCCCCGGCATCGTGCATCGTCTCGACGCGGGCACCACGGGACTGCTCGTCGTCGCGAAGGACGACGAGACGCACATCGCATTGAGCCGCGCGCTCATGGAGCGCGCCGTGAGCCGTCTCTACTGCGCCCTCGTCTGGGGGGAAATGCCGCAGTCGACCGGCGTAATCGATATGCCCATCGGGAGATCCCCGACCGATCGAAAGAAGATGGCCGTGGTCGCCGAGGGGGGCAAAGAAGCCCTGACGACCTACTATGTTATAGACACGTTCGGACCCTTCCAGTATATTAGGCTCAAGCTCGGAACGGGGCGGACGCACCAGATCCGTGTGCATCTTTCGCGGGTTCTTCATCCCGTTCTCGGCGATCCCGCGTACGGCGGGAGACGCGAGCGGCGGGGGGGGCTTTCGGGGAAGGCCGCCGCGACGGCGGACAGGGCGCTCGCGATGATCGACCGGCAGGCTCTCCATGCGGAGGAACTCTCGTTCGTTCATCCCGCGACCGGGGAACCCATGACGTTCAAGGCGGCTCTCCCGGCCGATTTCCGGGCGGTCCTCGATTTCTTGAAGACAGCGTGAGCGCTGCGCTGTCGGGGGGCGGCGACGGTGCGCATCGAATCCCGCGAGAAGAACGGAGTCGTCATCCTCGATCTGCAGGGGAAGCTCATGGGAGGCCCCGACGCCGAAACGTTCAAGAACACCTTTCACCAGATCCTCGAGCAGGGCCGCAAGCGCGTCGTCGTGAATCTGCACGGCGTCGACTGGATCAACAGCACGGGCATGGGCATTCTCATCTCGGGCTATACGACGATGCGGCGGGGGGGCGGCGATCTCCGGCTGCTCCACGTCTCGGACCGGATACAGAGCATTCTCTACGTCACGAAGCTCAACCTGATCTTCAAGTGCTTCGATAACGAAGACGAAGCGGTGGCGAGCTTCCTGGACGGTTGATTCGAAGGCACTTCCACGAGGAGGCAACGAGCCGTCATGGCCGGCACAGTCGTCCTTGAGTTCCCGAGCGATTACAAGTTCCTCAATACCGTCGACCTCGTTTGCAACGAGGTTATACAGAACCTGTGCATCAAGCATGAGATCGCCAACGAGATCGCGATATCGGTGATCGAGGCGGTCACGAACGCCATCGAGCACGGGAATCACGAATGCTGCGACCAGAATGTCCGAGTCCTATTCCAATGCAAAGACGACCGTTTCTGCGTCGAGGTCGAGGACTGCGGCAAGGGCTTCGACTACCAGTGCTTTCTCCAGAACATCCCCGATCCGACGAACGTGGGGCATCTGCGCGGGAGGGGTATCTTTATCATGAAGAACATGATGGATTCGCTCGATTTCGAGATGGTGCCCGGCCACGGCATGAAGGTCAAGCTCGAGAAAAAGCTGAAACCGAAAGCCGACGGCGACGTTCAAAAGGATTAGCCGGGGTCCGCCGCACCGTCATCCCGGCGATTTCCGGAAGTGGTTTCTATGGGCGCCTCCTCCTTTCTCGCGAGCTTCTATCTCGTTTGCGGCATCGTCATATTCTTCCTCGCCGTGATGATCGTCCGGCAGTCGTCGAAGAGTGTGGCGAGCTGGTTCACGGCGCTCGTGCTCCTCTTCGCGAGCTTCGGGCCGATCCTGGGCGCGGTGAGCTATCTCCTCGAGGCGAATCCCCGCCAGGGCACGCTCCTTTTCAAGAACCTCGTCGCGAGCTTCGACTACGTGTGGGAGTTCTTTTTCCCGTCGCTCATGCTCTTCGCGCTCGTGTATCCGCGGCGGCACCGCTGGTGGCCGTGGATACGCAAGATCGCCTGGATGCTGTTCCTCCCGCACCTGTTTCATCTCGTTCTCGTCATATTCCTCATGCATCGCGTGAATTCCTCGCGCGCGTTTCAGGGTCTCGCGCAGATCGACGTCCCCTTCGCCGCCGCGAAAGCGCTCCTCGAGCGTTCGGCCGATTTTCTCAACGTTTTTCTCACGCTGCTCCTCAAGGCTCACCATCAGATGTTCTCCCTCGTGGACGTCGCGTACGCCGCGTTCGCGATGGCCCTTCTCGTGGGCGCCATGCGCTCCGACCTGCCGCCGCGCGTCAAACGGCAGGTCCGCGTCCTGCTCGCGGGGCTCGGGCTCTGCATCGCCACCTTCCTCTTCGCGGGGCTCGCGCCCGCGCTCGCGGGGGCCGAGGCGAGAGAGGATCTCTCCACCGCGCTCATCAACGCGGCGCTCATCATCGGCGGCGGCTCCATCGCGTTCGCGATCGTGCGTTATCAGCTCCTCGACATGCGGCTCATCGCGCGCCGGGGCATCCTCTACGTAGCGGCGGCGGCCGTGTTCGCCTCCATTTATCTCCTCATCATCAAGGAGATCACGGGCCTCTTCGCCCGGTTCTCGGGGGGGCGCGTCGAGATCCTCGAGACGGGCTTCATCATCTTGTTCATCATCGCGTTTCAGCCGGTGCTCGGGCGGATCGAGGAATGGTCCGAGCGGTTCCTCGTGCGCGAGCAGC
>JBFYZJ010000088.1:0-3533 GCA_041309565.1 Candidatus Krumholzibacteriota bacterium | reverse complement strand
CCGACGACGAACCGAAAATCTACTACGGTCGGCTCGCGACGGCATTCGGTCTCGCCGCGGGGGCCGCCGACGCGGACGCCGCGATCGTCGGGAACCCGATCGCCGTCGAAGCGGGTCGCGTGATGTTCGATAAGGTGATTCTCCCATACGACGCATACTGCGGACGGTACAAGGATCGGGATTCCCTGTACGGATTCGGCGCCGCCGCGCGGGACGAGTTCGCCGCATGGCTCGGGGCATGCCCCGCCGTGCCGCCGGAGCGGCGGGAAGCGGTCATCGCGGTCTTCGACGCCTGGCTCAATATTCTCGAGAAGGAGCGACTGCGGATATACAAAGCGTTCGAGCACGACTCGCGGGGAGAGTGGCTGTCCCCCAGCCTCGCCCTGCGTCCGGAGGACCACGACACCCAGGCCGAGATCGACGCCATTATCGAGAAGGCCGTGGGCCGGCCTTTCACGCGCGGGAACGCCGTCGCGATGCTCGGCGCTCCGCAGGTTCCCCCCGAAGTCGTCCGCATGATCCGCCAGGCGGAGGATTACCACGTTCTCTGGATCCACGACTACCGCGGGCTGAACGCGGCCAAGGAGCCCGACGCGCTCGGCTACGAGGTCACGGTGAACGGGTACCTCCGGGCCCTCACCGACCGCGTGAAGGCGTTCGACAGGGCGGGAAAACTCCCCGTTTACCTGATGCTCATCGATCAGACCTACTACGTTGCCAACCGGGGCGAGATATGGCTGAGCCTCCTCGAGGATCCGCTGGGAGCGGAAGTCCGTCTCCCGATGGAGCACGCCCTCATGGAGCAGGGCGTGCGGGCCGCGCAGGAAGAGCTCCGCGCGGCCGTGCGCGCTTCCCGGCTGCTCGCCGTCGAAGCGGACCGCCGCGGAGAAAGCTGGCTCCGCGCGTACGTCAAGGTTCATGTCAACATCACGCAGCCGACGGATCTCAGCTTCCGCTCGAAGCACCTCGTGGGGGGACCCATCGGGCAGATCAACCTCGTCCCCGACGCGCTCATGATCGATCACCGCAAGATCTCGTTCCGGGACGTGACCGAGCTCGATCCGGCGAAGGGCGAGGCGATCTACACGGGAACGGGCGTCGGGGAGCACTACGCGAGCTCCACCTGGGAGGACCGGGCGCTGCTCGCGACCGGCCCCGCGATCCTCAACCTCAAGCGCATGGCCCGGGAGCTCCTCGTCTCGAACGGCTTCGAGGAGAGCGAGATCCCGGCGCCCCTGCGGCCGCTTCCCGTTCCGGCGTGCTACGACTCGATGGTGGAGGCGCTCATCGCGCGGGGCGCCACCGCCACGAGCTTGGACGTCCATAACGTCGTCGGCTTCGGCCGCAAGGAAGCGACGGTCGTCCAGCAGATCCTCTACAGCCTGATGCCGCGGGGCAGCGTCATCTACGTTCCCGATTCCATCTGGATCAACGGCATCTGGGCGGCGATGCTCACGGGCGCGGCGCTTCGCGGGTGCCGGGTCTATGTCGTCGCCCCCGCGCTGGCCAACGCCCCGAGCTCGGGCATGCCCCAGATGGCGCGATCGCAGATCGTCTTCGGACGCTTCGTGGAGATCGCGAAGGAGCTCAGGCCCGAGATGGAGGCGACGGGCGGCGATCTCCGCGCGGGCCTCTATACGAGGACGTCGCCTATCGGCGATATGGCCGCGAGGCTCGTCGAGGCGGAGAAGGGCTTCGAAAAGGCTCCATTCCTCAAAGACGAGTTCCCGCTCCCGGACACGTCGTACGCCAAGCTCGAGCGGGCGCCCGAGATCCTCGCCCGGCAAGGTGTCGCGCCGCTGGAGCTGACCCCCGACGTCGTCGCGCGCCTTCCCAAGCTGCACCGCAAGACGCAGCTCTTCATCACGCGCGAGACGCAGCTCGCTCTGGCGCGCGATCCGGCGGTGCGGAAGGCCCTCGCCGACATGATGATGCGCCTGGCGCGCTACCGGGAGGCCCCCGACGAGCCGATTCTGGAACGCGAGGGCTTCAAGCTCTTCGCGCCGCTGCTTGCGGCGTACGACTCGCTTCCCCGGGATCTCCGGGACCGAGCCATCCTTTACATGACCGTCGGCTCCATGAACAAGGACGCCCGCGGCATGCTGCTCGACGGCGAGGTGCTCTCGGTGACGAGCGGCGCATGGAGCATCTCGACGTACTTCGATTTCTTCCTGGTTCTGGGCTCCGTGACGTGGCTGGAGAGCCAGGAGCAGTTCGAATCCTTGTGGCCCACCTACTCCACGTGGGACCGGAGAATCGCGCACTACCTGCGCAAGACGCTGTAGACGGCCGGCGCCCGGCGGCGCGCTGCAGGCGGAATCAGGATTACATCAGCGCGGCTCGAAGTATACGTGCAGAATCACGTTCAGCGCGTAGAGGTTCGTAACCGACGAGCGCGAGTCGTGCTGATAGGTGAAGTTCCCCTCCAGCGCGAAGCGCTGCGACCACGAGACAGTGGCGCCTCCGATGAGCCGGATGCGATTCACGACTTCGTAACGCGAGTCGTAGTACGGTTCGACGTTCGCGTAGGGAACGATCGAGACGCCCCCCGCGAGGATTTCCCTTTCCATCATCAGCCGGTACCGTAGCCGGTACGAGAACTCGGATGCGTCGCCCAGCCAGCGAAGATCGGCGCGCAACCGGTTCGAGAGGAGGACGCCGCGCTTGATCGGGGTTCTCGCGTGCCCCTCGAGCAGCATCGTATTTTCCCGGTACGCCTCGCCGCGATCGTCGAGGCTTTGCCCGTTGAGATACCCGCTGCGGATCAGATAGGCATTCATCCTATTCTGCGCCCGGCCTTCGTCCAGCAACCGCGTCTTGTAGAGGAGGGTTCTCTTCCCAAATCCGTAGTCCGCCTGCAAAATCACGCTTCCTTCACGATAGTTTGTTTCGATGTTTTTCGACAGGGCGATGAACGATGAAAGCCGCCATGAGGGCGAGAGCCGCAGCCAGAGATCGGTCTCCGGCCAGAATTCCCGCGACATCTCTTCCGCGGCGGCGGCGGTCGCCCCGAGCAGGACCGCGAGAGCCAGGCAGATCATGCACAGGCGGCGCAGCGCGAGCGTCATGACTCTCCTTGTCACCATTCCTAATTTCCCAGAATATTGATCGCCCGCGACGCGACGATGACAAGCGTCACCAGCGAGATCGTGCTCTCGAGCATCATCAGCAGCTTGGCGCGTGACGTCATCGGCGCGACCTCGGTGGTGCTGAACGCCGTCGCGGTCGAGTAGCCGAGGAACAGATAGTCGACGAACGTGGGCCGCCAGCCGGGCGGCGCGCTCTCGGGAGCGCTCACCTGCGGAAAGAGCCAGTCCGGCCGCGCGCTCGCGTCGCCTCCCCGGGCCCCGGGACCGCCGCGATCGATCTGCCAGTACAGCAGCGAGAAGAGGAGCACGTTGGTGGCCCACACCGCGACGCTCGATGTGAGCAGCTGCAGGCCGGTTACTTCCGTCGGCCGGAACACCATGGCGCGAACCAGAAACGCCAGGGTTGCGAGCATTGCGACCCCCGCGAACAAGATGTAGAGCAAC
>JBFYZJ010000087.1:0-2825 GCA_041309565.1 Candidatus Krumholzibacteriota bacterium | reverse complement strand
ATCATCACCTGGTGGGAATATCGAACAGAAGGCAATAGCTCGGACATTTTCTGCCAGCGAATGGATCGGGACGGGAACATCCTCTGGGCGTCCACCGGAGTTTCCATCTGCACGGCCTTGGGGACGCAGATGGATCCGCAGATCACGGCGGATGGGTCAGGGGGGGCGATCATATCATGGCGCGATGCACGGAGTGGGACCTACCACATCTATGCACAGCGCATAGATGCCAATGGCACGGTTCAATGGGCGCCGAACGGTGTTGCGATAACCAGCGAACGGTACGGTCAATACGGTCCCGACATTGTCCCGGATGGCAAAGGCAATTTCTACATCGCTTGGCGGGACGATCGGAGCGGCGTCGGACAAATCTACTGCCAGAAGCTCGATGGCAACGGAAATGCCCAATGGGCCACGAACGGCATCGCCGTGTGCCCAACCTCCTATTGGCAGGATATCCCAGAAACAGTAGTCGATGGATCGGGAGGAGTCATACTCGTATGGGTAGATGAGCGCAATAGCATTATAAACTCCTTCGTTTACGCCCAGCGTCTGGACGGGAGCGGAAACAAGCTCTGGACGGCATCAGGAGTCCCCGTAGATTTATCCACCGGTTTGAAGGGGCGCCTCAGCTGCATCGAGGATGGATACGGAGGTGCCTATATTGCATGGGACAGCGGTAACGCGGCGGAGTGGCAGGACATATTCGCTCAGCGTATCGACTCGGCCGGCGTTATTCTTCCTACAGGGACCGTGCCGGTCTGTACGGCGCCTCAGGAGCAGGAGGGACCGAGCTTGGTGCTCGACGGCGCCGGGGGAGCCATCATCGCCTGGGAATGGGGATGGGGTACTCCCTCGTACTTCGATATTTTCGCCCAGCGGGTCGATCCCGATGGGAATCTCCTCTGGCCGGAGACGGGAGTGGTTGTCTGCGGTGCCGTGGACGGTCAGTACTATCCCCAGATGATCCCGAACGGCGAGGGGGGAGCGATCCTAACGTGGCGGGACATGAGGCAGGATACGATCGGAGCTGTCTATGCGATGCGCGTCACGGCGAACGGCGAGACCGTGGCGACCCTCCTCCAAAGCTTCGCCGCCTGGGCGCAAGGCCGGAGCATCGTCCTCGAGTGGCGTCTCGCCGAGATGGACGCCGATGCGAGGTTCACCGTGCTTCGCTCATCGGGCGGGGACTATGAGGAGCTCATTCACCCCTCTCTCCAGAGAGATGGCCTCTCGTTCACCTGCTCCGACGAGACGTGCCGGCCGGGAGTCGCATATCGATACCGGGTGGACATAGAGACCGGCGGGGAGAGAAGGATTCTCTTCGAGAGCGAGGCTGTCTCGCTTCCATCGCTCGAACTCGCGCTCATGCAGAACTACCCGAATCCCTTCAATCCGGTGACGACGATCCGGTTCGATCTCCCGGTGAAGGAGCGTGTGCGGCTCGCCGTCTATGACTGCGCCGGCCGGGAGGTCGTGTGCCTCCTCGACGGTGAGCGGGAGCCGGGATCGAACGAGGTGTCGTGGGACGGGAGGGATAGCCGGGGGGCGGCTGCCGGCACGGGAATCTACTTCTATCGCCTCACGGCGGGCAAGCGATCGCTGACCAAGAAGATGGTGCTCCTTAACTAGTTGCCCGCAGAACAATTCCGATAAACTGCGCTCGTTTTCCCATTTTCCCCCTTGACAGAATGATATTACCGCGATATCATCATGATATCAAACCTAACCCGACGGAGGTGACCTATGCAAACCGTTACCGAAACCAGAGCCGCGAAGTTCAACGGGTTCGTCGCGCTCCTGATGTTCTTCGCGTTCCTCGCGATCGACGTCTCCGTGCTGCGCGCGGGAATCCTCGCGAACAACGTGGCCATTCTCTGGTTCTTCGTCCCCTTCACCCTCTTCACGATCCTGTGGGCCGCGGGGCTCACCGTCGTGCAGCCGAACGAGGCACGCGTGCTCGTCCTCTTCGGCAAGTACGTCGGCTCCATCCGCGACTCGGGATTCTGGTGGGTGAATCCGTTCACCGACCGGAAGCGCGTGTCGCTGCGTATCCGGAACTTCAACAGCGAGAAGATCAAGGTGAACGATCTGCACGGGAATCCCGTGGAGATCGCCGCGGTCGTCGTGTGGCAGGTCGTCGACACGGCGCGCGCGCTCTTCGACGTGGACAACTACGTTCAGTTCGTCGACGTCCAGAGCGAGACGGCGATCCGGGCGCTCGCCTCCGAGTATCCGTACGACACGCAGCGGGACGACGAGGCCTCGCTGCGCGGGAACGTGCAGGAGATCTCCGAGAAGATGAAGCACACGGTCCAGACGCGGCTCGAGGTCGCCGGCGTCACCGTCATCGAGTCGCGAATCAGCCACCTCGCCTATTCGCCCGAGATCGCGCAGGCGATGCTGCGGCGTCAGCAGGCGCAGGCGATCATCGCGGCGCGCCAGAAGATCGTCGAGGGCGCCGTCGGCATGGTCCAGATGGCCCTGAACGCGCTCAGCGATCAGAAGATCGTCACGCTCGACGAGGACAAGAAGGCGACCATGGTCAATAACCTCATGGTCGCGCTCGTTTCCGACAGAGAGGTTACGCCGGTCATCAACACGGGCACCATCTACCAGTAAGTGCCCGGCATGGCGTTGAAATGAGCGAGAAGAAGAAATTTCTGCTCCGTCTCGACGAGAGGTTGTTCGCGGCCCTCGAGAAGTGGGCCGCGGACGACCTCCGCAGCGTCAACGCCGAGATCGAGTTTCTGCTGGCCAACGCCGCCAAGAAAGCGGGACGACTGAAGGATGGCGATCCGGGACAGTCGTAACGGCGCGGCTTT
>JBFYZJ010000086.1:0-11396 GCA_041309565.1 Candidatus Krumholzibacteriota bacterium | reverse complement strand
TGCATGATGCCGTCGACGGGCGCGCCGCTCTCGCTCTGGTACGCGGCGATGAGGTCGACGAGCGTGTCGATGAGCTCGACGTTGAGGGCGCCGTTCTTGATCGGGTTGAGCGTGACGAGGTCCCTCCAGATCATGAGCGTGTCCTGCGCGGTCGTCCACGCCCAATCGTCGCGGACCGCGTCGTAATAATCGAGCACGTAGGGAATGGTGTTCCGCAGGTAGGTCGTGTCGGGGTAGAGGGTGTAGACTCCCAATACGGTTTGATAGCCGATGATCTGGATATCGGGATTGAGCCGCTTGAGCTCGCCCAGGATGTCCCTCGTGTCGGGTGAATAGCACCACGCGAGCGGGAAAATAATCAGGCTCGCCTCCGCTGCTTCCTCGATCGTCGCCGCGTCCCAGGTCACGAACGATTTCCAGTGAACGACCGCTTTCTCGGGATAGACGCGCGCCGCGGGCGCCGGGGGAGGATCGGTCGATGAGTCCGCGCATCCGCATACGGCGAGCGCGATGATGCAGAGCGAGAAGAATGCCGGTCCGCGATGCATTTTGCCGCTGCCCCCTCCGAGTGTGCCCCCGGTCCCCGGGCCGGCCGGGGAACAACGGGGAGCGATGCGCAACAACGACGAACGGGCGGGAATCGAACGGCCGGGCGCCCTGCGCCCCCGGCGTCGAAATATATCCTCCATCGAACGGATGTGCAAAGAAAATGCCGCTTGGCAGGCGGCGTTCCGTCCATCGGCCCGGCACGGTCGCGATTCTCCGCCCGGTGCCGTTCCCGTTCCGAATGCGCTGGACAGGGGGGTGCGGTTTCGTGCAAGAATAGTCGCGATCCGCTCCGAATGCGCCGGTTCGCGCATCGGCCGGCGGATCGAACGAATCGTGCGGGAGGCTGCCATGAAAATCACGACCGAGGCGTTGGTGAACTGGCTTCTTGCGTCGGGGTTGCGGATCGGCGTCATCATCGCCGTGACGCTTCTGCTGCTCGGTTTCGTCAGGCTGCTGTTCATGCAGTCGAAGCGGCGGATCCGTCGGCTGGAGAAGATAGGAATCGAGCGCGCGAAGCGCACCGTGACATTCGCGAAAACCGTCGAGAACATCCTCCGCGGCGCCATTTTCGTCGTGGCGTTTCTCATGATCCTGCGGCAGGCGGGGATCGAGCTCGCGCCGCTCCTGGCGGGCGCGGGCATTGTGGGGCTCGCGGTGAGCTTCGGCGCCCAGAACCTCGCGAAAGGCGTCATCAACGGCTTCTTCATCCTCCTCGAGAACTCCATGAACGTGGGGGACGTCGTCGAGGTGGCGGGAAAGTCGGGAACCGTCGAGCGGATCAGCCTCCGCACGACCGTCCTGCGCGACCTCGAGGGAAAGGTCCACGCCATTCCCAACAGCGAGATTCTCACGATCACCAATATGACGAAGGAATGGTCCCGCGCGGTGATCGAGATCGGCGTCGCCTACCGTGAGGACGTCGATGCGGTGATCGACGCGCTGCGCGAGATCGGCGACGGCCTCGCGAAGGATCCCGCGTTCGGCCCGCTCATCCTCGAGCCGATGGAGATCCTCGGCGTCGACAGCTTCGGCGAATCCTCGGTCAACATCAAGGTCATGTTCAAGACGCTGCCGGTCAAGCAGTGGCCGGTGGCGCGCGAGTTCAGGCGCCGGGTGAAGAAGACATTCGACGAAAGAGGCATACAGATTCCCCATCCGCACCGGATGATCTATTTCGGGAACGCCGACGCGCAGGGAAAGACGATAATCGAGTGAGCCTCGCGGGCGGCTTCCGGACACGCCGGAAGGGGGGTCATCCCCCTCAGCCGCCGGGCAGATAGGCGATCTCGAGCCGCGGCCGCCGTGCGGCGACGCCGTGCTCGCGCAGGAACACGGTCGTGTATCGCGAGCGGGATACGTCCGTCGTTTTGACGATGATCCCGTGATTCGACGTCGGATCATCGATCCAATCCTTCACGAGCGCCGGCGAAAGGATGAACGTCACGACGCTGTCGGTCGAGACCGTATGCTCGTCGATGACGGTGGTGAGGAAATCCCCCCCCTGCGACTGCCACGGAGCCGTTCCGTCGATCGTGATCCATGAAACGCCGGTTGCGGTTCCGCCGAAGCCTTCCGTCCATTGTTTCCAGCCGGGCAGGTTGACCGGGTGCGCCTGGAGCGTCAGCGAGTCCGGCGCCGGGGGAACGACGCGGATCGACAGGCGCGCCGAGATCACGGACGAGCAATCCGTAATCGAGGAGATGTCCATCCTGACGATGAGCCGCCGCTCGTAGTACGCGGTCGAGAGCCGCACCGCGCCGAGCGTGTCCGATGGAAGCGCTCCGAAGTTCGTGTTCGCGGTCGCGGGGCTCGGATCGTTCTTGAGCACGGCGTCCGCCGTGCCCCGGTACGAGGCGTCGGGGGACACGCCGTCTTGGAATACGACGCGTATCGTATCGGCGGGCCCCTGCGGCGCGACCTCGTCGTCGCCGCACCCGGCGAGCGCGGCGATGGAGAGCGAGCAGGCGACGACGGCGGCGGCGCGTTTCATGTCATTTCCCCCTCGGGAGGCGATACGTCTCGGGATCGATGCCGTGCTTCTTCATGAGATCGTGGATCGTCGGCCGGCTCACCTCGAGGCTCTCCGCGGCCGCCGAGACGTTTCCCCGCGCCCGGATGAGGGCGCCGATGACGAACCGGCGCTCGAGATCGTCGCGCGCCTCTTTGAGCGGCACCGGCTCGAACGGTGTGCCTCCCCCCGCGGACGGCGCCTGCTCCGCGCCGGGAGCGCCCTTCCGCAGATTCTCCGGGTAGGGCAGGTCGAGATCCTCGGGCTGGATGAGCTTCCCGGTCGCCATGATCACGCCGCGCTTCACGCGGTTTTCGAGCTCGCGGACGTTGCCGGGCCACGAGTAGAGGCCGAGCGTCTTCTGCGCGTACTCCCCGAATCCGCGGACGCCGCGCGAGTACTCCCGGTTGTACCGGTGGAGGAATCGCATGGCGAGCAGCAGAATGTCGTCCCGACGGTCGCGGAGCGGCGGCAGGTTGATGGCGACCGTGTTGATCCGGTAGTAGAGATCCTCACGGAAGGTCTGCCCGGACAGCATCGCATCGAGATTCCGGTTCGTCGCCGCGATGACGCGGACGTCGACCTTGATCGGCTCGCGGGCGCCGACGCGCTCGATGATGTGCTCCTGGAGGAACCGGAGGATCTTCACCTGGAGCGGCGGCGTGAGCTCCCCGATCTCGTCGAGGAAGATCGTGCCGCTGTCCGCCGTCTCGAACTTGCCCTGCCTCGTCTCGAAGGCGCCGGTGAAGCTTCCCCGCTCGTGCCCGAAGAGCTCGCTCTCGAGGAGGTTCTCCGGGATGGCCCCGCAGTTGATCGGCACGAACGGATTGTCGCGCCGGGGGCTCCGCGCGTGGATCGCGCGGGCGATGAGCTCCTTGCCCGTTCCGCTCTCCCCGGTGATGAGGATCGAAACGTCCGTCGCGGCGACGCGCTTGACCGTGTCGAAAACGTCGAGCATCGATTTCGACATCGCGACGATCCCCTCGAACTCGTGGCGGGCGCCTTCCTTGGTCTTGAGCGCGGCGAGCTCCGTCTCGAGAGAAAAGAGATGCGCGGCGCGATTCAGGATCGTGCGCAGCTCATCGATGGGGGTCGTCTTCGAGCAGAAGTCGTACGCGCCTTTTTCGATCGCCTTGAGCGCGTTCTCCCGCTCGTCGTGCCCGGTGAGGACGACGACCTTGATGCGCGGATCGATGAGCATCGCGTCCTCGAGGACCGCGAGGCCCTCGATATTCCACGGCTCGCCGGTCAGGGAGAGGTCGAGGAGCATGAGGCCCGGCTTCCGTGCCTTGATCGCGGCGACCGCCTCGCCGGCGGTCTGCGCCGTGATGATGGTAAAATCCTCCTTGAAGCCCCACTGGAGCTGCTTGAGGATCGCCTCCTCGTCGTCGACGATGAGCAGCGTTTTTGCCGGCACGCGTCATCCCCTCCTCGCCGGAGACGCCGTCGGGAGCATGACGCTCACCGTCGCCCCTCCGCCGCGGGCGCCCGCGATCGATATGCTCCCGCCGTGCGCCTCGCTGAGGTATTTGCACATCACGAGCCCGACGCCGAGCCCCTTCGCCTTCGTGCTGTAGAACGGATGGAAAAGGTGGTTCTTCAGATACTCCGGATCGAATCCCGGCCCCGAGTCGCTCACGGTGATCGCCGCCCACGCGGCGTCGATCGTCTCGACGGCGACCCGCACGGAGCCGCCCCGGCCCGACGCCTCGACCGCGTTCAGCACGAGGTTGTCGACGATCCGGGCGACGGCCGCCTCGTCGACCTTCACGCGCGCCGGCGCGCCGCCGGTGAACTCGAGCGAGACGCCCCCGCCGGCCGCGGTATGCCGCAGGTCGTTGACTGTCCGCTCGACGAGCGCCGAGAGATCGACGTCGCGCATCGCGAGGGACGCCGGCATCTTGTGGACGCTGAGCGACGTGATGAGGCTCTGCATCTTCTCGACCGAGCGCCGGATCGTCTCGAGAGCGTCCTGCTGGAATTCGGTGTTGCCGATGTTTCCCCGCGCGTTCTCGGCGACGAGCGAGAGCATGCCGACCGTGTTCTTGAGGTCGTGTATCACGAACGAGGCGAAGCGGTTGAACGAATCCATCTGTTTCGCCTCGATGATACGCTCCTCCATGAGCAGATTGTCGAGGGCGAGCTTCGCCTGGAACGCGATCGTCGCGAGAAAGTCCCCGTCCTCCTCCGTGTACGCGCGGCCGAGATCCTTTTCGCCGAGGATGATGAAGCCGCGGTTCTCTTCTCCGGGAGAGAGCCGCGCGACGGCATGGATCCATTTGCCGTCATCGTGCGCGAGCCCGACGAGCGGCTTTTTGAACACGATCACGGGCTCGCGCGTCGTGAGCTTCTGAATGTCGCGGATGAGGTTCGGATCGAACATCTCCCTGTCGAAGCCGTAGCAGCCGATCTTGCCGGGGCCGATATCTACCCAGATGGCGCCTCGTCGCACGAGCATCGTGTCGCAGAGCGAACTGATCACGTTCGAGAGGAATTCGTCGACGGTGGCGCCGGAGGTCATGATCTCCGCGTAGCGGCGCCACTCCTTCCGGTAGTTGTACCGCGCGAGATAGAAGTTCTCGCTCAGGAAGGTGCGCAGGCGCTTCTTGGCCTTGCCCGATATGAGCACGGCAAGCAGGAGGAACGCGGCGAAGAAGCCGATCACCGTCACCGCGAGCCGGTCGTACGCGAACCCGAGACGTCTCGCGAGGAGGGTGATGAGGCCGAGAGAAAGGAGGTAGAGTCCGGCGACGACGACGCTGACGATCGAGGGGGACTGCCGCGGGCGCATGTACACGCGGACGCCGAAGAGCCGATAGCGGCTCGACGCGTACAGGAACGTCGCGCACAGGACGATGATCGCGCAGGGCTGGG
The DNA here is from genome assembly GCA_041309565.1 of Candidatus Krumholzibacteriota bacterium. Taxonomy (GTDB): domain Bacteria; phylum Krumholzibacteriota; class Krumholzibacteriia; order Krumholzibacteriales; family Krumholzibacteriaceae; genus SSS58A. Next base: position 5,965 of record JBFYZJ010000086.1, on the reverse strand, counting down.
CGAACAGGAAGTTGCGATCGAGAATCGAGATCGCCAACAGCCTGCTCATCGTGACGAAGTTGATGGTGGAGGCGACGAGGATGCCGAGGAACGGGTACTTGAGGGTGACCTTGTCGGCTACGCTCGCCGCGCGGTAGATATTCTCGAACAGCGAGAGAAAGAAGACGTTGGCGAGGAGGAAATACGCCGCCGCGGCGTGTCCGAGCACCGAAAACTCCATCCCCCACAGCGATCCGGCCCCGTCGAAATGGATCTTGCCGACGACGAGCCGCGCCGGAATGACGAGCGCGGCCACGGCGAGCACGACCGCCGCGGCGACGACCCAGCGCACCGGCGCGGCGAGGATCTTCCGGTCCTCTTCCCGCACGAACGAGGCGAAGAACGGGACGGCGAGCGCGGGGAAGAGCACGAGGAGCGCGACGATCAGGCGGACCGAGGCGAGCACGATATACGGATCGTGCGCGAGCAGCATGGCGAGCAGCGCGATCTGCGTACCGGCGAGCGTGGTCGCGGAAAGCACGAAAAAAACTTGCTGCGGCTCGCGGTTCCCCCGGGCGATACGCATGACGACGGTCGCGACGAGCAGCGCGAGCGAGACGGCGGTCAGCATGGCGGGGAAGTGCATGATCGGCTACCTCCCGAGACGCGCGAGCTCCCGGCGCGCCGCGCCGGCGAGCTCGGTGCCGGGATACTTCGCGGCGCACGTCTCGAGCTCCCTGATCGCCTGCGTCCGGTCGCCGAGCTCCTTCTCGTAAATCGAGGCGGCCCGCAGATAGTTCCCGCGGAAGGGAGAATAGTCGGGATAGCGGTCGACGATCGTCGTGAGCCGCTCGGCCGCTTCCTTCCAGCGTTTCGTCTCGGTGAGCGTGCGGACGGCGTACTGCTCGGCCATGATCCTCGTTGCGGGGGGGCGCTGCCCCGACGCGAGCTTTTCGTAGTGCTTGAGCGCCTGATCGTACGCGGCCGCCGCCGCGTCCTCCGCGCCGCGCTCGCGGTAGATGGACGCGATTCGCAGCGGCGCCTCGAATCCCTGAAGCGTCTCGGGATAGTCCGCGTAGAGCGATCGATAGCGGAGCGAGGCGGCCTCGGGATCTCCGCGGAGCTCGTCAATGCGCGCGAGCTGCCATTGCGCCTCGACGACCGCCGGCACGCGGTCCTTGAACTCGTCGACGATCCGTTCGTACAGCGACGAGGCTTCGTCCAACCGCTTCGCGTTCCGGTGGATCCCCGCGGCCGCGAGGAGCGCGTCGGCCGCTTCGCCGCTCTTCGGATAATCCTCGTAGACCGAGCGGTAGAGCTCGAGCGCCTTCGCCGTGTTCTTCAGCCCGTCCTCCTGGATTTTCCCCTCGAGGTACGTCACGGCCGAAACGTCCAGCGGATTGTCTCCATAGATCTTCCTGATCTCGCCCGCGAACTCGCGCGCCCGGGTCCAGTTTTTCTGCTGCAGGTACGCGGCGAGGAGGTTGAATCTCGTCTCGCGGAGAATCGCGGGATCCTCCTCCCGCTCGATGACGGAGCCGAAAACGCGCTCCGCCTCCTCGAGCCAGCGCCGCGTCCCGGCCGTGTCTCCCCGCCGCTCGGCGAGCGCGGCGAGCTTGAGCGGCGTGACGAGGTACCGCGGATTCATGCGGACGGTGAGCGCGATCGAATCGGCGGCGAGGAACCGCTCGGAGAACCGCGTGTAATAACCGGTCGCCTGCGCGCCCTCTCCGAGCTCTTCGGAGATGACGCCCGCCGAATAGAGCGCGTTCGCGAACGCGGGGGGGACGTTCCGCGCGATCTCCATCGCCTTCTCGAAGTCGTCGCGCGCCTCCCGGAGCAGGCCGCTGCGGTACTCGAGCTCGCCGAGCTCCATCTGGGCCGAAACGACGATCTCCTCGATCCCGGGGACGGCGCCTACGGAGCCCGCGTACTCGTTCACGATCCCCCGATAGGCCTCGGCGGCCTTCGCGACGAATTCGCTCTTCATCCCGCCCGCGTACAGATCCTCCTTGAGCTTTCTCGCCTTGAAGAGCTTCTTCTCCGCGGCGTAGCGCTCGCTGTTCTTGGCCGGGCCGCACGCGGCGAGCAGAAGCGCGGCGGCGACGGCGACCGCCAACGCGAATCGGGCGGCGCGCCGGTTCGAAGCACCGAGCATCCGGGACGTGATCATGATCCCTCCTGAGCGGTTCGTGTTTGTAGGAAGAAGACCGTGAGCCCTCCCATGAGGACGTATGTCGCGACGAACTGAATGGCTTCACCCGCGATCTGAACGTGAATCAGGAATTCCGGGGATATCTGGAACGCGATGGCCTCCGGATTCATGCTCAGGAGCAGCGTCGGGACGGTGAGGAGGAACGGCACGATGACGAGGAGAATCGATTCGATGAAGTGGCGTCCCGCGAAACCGAAGCTCCGCCGGATGGCGTCGGGCGCCGAGCGGCCTTCGAGGAGAATGAACGGAATCGCGTACAGGAGGAACGAAAGGAACACGACGCCGATCAGCAAGCTCGCGGCGATGCCGAGCGCGGCACCGGCGATTCCGACGAGGAGCGCCTGGGGATACCGGAAGAAGACGAACAGGGCGACCGCCGCGACCGCCGCGACGATGACGAGGTGGACGTATCTCCGGGCCGCAGTCGCGAGGCTCTCTCGCCAGCCGAGGGGCGAGCGTTTCGAAGCCGCGGCGACGAGCAGCACGGTCGCGCCTTGCGCCAGAGCGAGTACGAGCACCTCGAGAGGAATGTCGAGCCTTCCCAGAATGGAGCCCATGAGAAAGAGGTGCTCGGGATAGTGCGCGATCAGATCGGCGTCGAGGCTCGGTTTCAGAAGAGACCAGAAGCCGGCCGCCTTCGCGCCGCTCAGCACGTAGAGCGCGATGAGGCAGAGCTGCAACAGGAAGTAGAGGAGGAGCGGAACGGCGACCCTGCCGCGCTGCAGGAACGAGAGGGCCGTTCCGAAACACCCGAACACATGCGCGATTCGATTCATTCGGTCCTTTCCGGTGACGCGGCGCCCGGAGCGGCGGCCGCCCCGCGCGGCGGCACGGCGCCCGAGCCGCGCAGCGCCTCGTCGATGTGGGGAGCGAGCGCTTCAGCGAAGCGCACGAGCTCGGTCCGGGCGGTTCCGGCCCGCTCGCCGGCCTCGTCGATCGAGAACCGCACGAACGCGGTCGCCTGCGGCCTCCCGAGGAGCGAGTTCTTCATCTGGTGCCATTTGAGCGCGAATTCGTTCGTGAGGATCCCGTCGGCGCTCGAAAACCAGTATAGGATATCGTGCGTTTTGACTCCATCCGATATCGTGAGGTATTTGATCCGGACGGTTTCGCCGGCGAGCGATATGCCCGTCGAACCCTCGTCCAGAATGACCCATCCCGCCCCGGGGTAACAGTGCTTCGGCGAGTGTATCTGCGAGTTTTCGTGCTGCCGCCCGAAATAGCCGATGAAGAGCCAGACGAGGAGACCGGAATCGCCGCGGTACGTTCGAAACAGGGTGGCGTCCGCCCCGAGCAGCTCGAGCGTCTCCGCCTCCTCGGTCTCGTCCGCGCCGGTGAAAGCGCCGAGCCGCGCCGGAATGGAAGCGAGCGCCGGCGCCGGCGGGGGTTCGACGTCCCGGTACCGGAGCGCGTAGGTGTACGCGACGAGCGCGGCGAGCAGCGGGATGACGACGATGTATCCTCGAGCGCTCATTTTTTCCATTTCAGCGCGCCCCAAACGGCGAGCAGCATGACGAATCCCGTGATGAAAACGATGAGCCCCGAGATCTCGTGAAGAATCCCGTCGGCGAATGCGGGGCTGACCGCGGAGGCGCCGATGGCGGTAATCGCGAGACGGATCGTGTTCGCCGCGACGGCGATGGGGACCGACGAGGCGGCGAGGATGATCCGGCGGCGGACGCCGAGCCCCGGGAGCGCGCCCATAACGAGAGCCAGCGTGACCATGGTCATGAGGGACCGCAGCCCGCTGCAGGCCGCGACCACTTCGAACGTGTACGTGGGGAGCGAGAGTATGTTCCCGTGCCGGATGACCTCGAGACCGATGAATCGGATGAGGAGCGCGCTCAGCTTCGCGCTCATGATTTGCATGGGGAAGGTGAGCTTGTAATAGATGATATACGGAAGCGGAATCATCATGAAGAGGAAGAGGAGCGGAAACGCCGCCCGCCGGACGAACTCCCATCCCCTGAGGGCGAGGAGGACCCCGATGAGCATGATCGGGAGCGATACACGCGCCGTGAAGAGCTCGGAGGCCGCCGTGCCTCCGACGAGGAGCGCCGCCGCGGCGAGCATTACGGCGCTTCCCGCGAGGATTGCCCGCGGGCCGGAGGCCGCGTGGAGCGCGGCGCGCCTGCGCCACAGCAGGTACGCCGAAACGATCGGCACGGCGAGGCCGTGCTGGTAGTTCGGATCGCTCCAGCACTGCTTCGCGAGCGACGCGACGACGGGAGCGTAGAGCGCGGCGAACAGCACCGCCGCGACGATCGGCAGCGCCGCCGCGACGCCGCGACCGGAGCGAACTGATGCTGCTGCGGCTTCGGACACGCGGATCCTCCTTCGATTGCATATTCTTATATCATGGAGTCGCATCAATACAAGCAGAATGAACGGGGCGGCGGCCGCGCGACGGATGGGGGGCGAAATAAAAAGAGCGGGCGCCTTCGCAGGGCGCCCGCTCGAAACCGACGCTACGAACGAAAGGAGAGGCCTAGGCTCTCTTCCTTTTCAGGATCGGGACGATGCCGAGGAGGCCGAGGCCGAGCAGGCTCAGCGTTCCCGGTTCGGGAGTCGCATGCCGATCGTTGTAGTACGACGCGTCATGCGAATAGGGATTCGTGAACGTGCGGCCGTGCGAGTCGACTCCCACCGCATCGAAGTGCGTCCAGCTGTATCCGCTCACGACGACGTTGAGGAGGATCTCGTCTCCCCAGCCCGGATTGCTCATCGCGCCGGACATATAGTCGTAGGCGTTGATCTGATCGTTGTCGATCTGCCCGATGTTCATGAAGGCGAACCGCCCGACCGCCGCCGGCATATGGAATCTCAGGCTCGGATTCGGATTGAGGTCGCCCGGCAGGTTCGACCAGTAGCCGCCGAATTCGGTCATCTCGACGCCGTTGATCCAGACGGTCCCGGACTGCCCGATCGGCGTGCTGATCATGAGATAGGTGTTCATGAAGTCGTACGTGCGCCCCATGCGTCCATGGCCGAGCAGGGTGGAGCCTCCACCGCTCGCCGGATTCCAGTAACCGACGACCTTCAGATCGAAGTTCGTGCTCGTCGTGATCCAGGAATCACGCTCCAGGGCATGGGAGCGCTCGTAGGAGGAGCCCACGATGTAGGTCTGGAGCCGCGGCACCGCGAGCGCGTTGCCGGCGACCACGAGAAGGAACAGGCTCATAACTGCAAGTGCGGTAAGTCTTTTCATTTGGTCTCCTTTGTTCTGCGTCGGTTTCTCATATACTTACCCATAATTTAACCTCTCTGGCATGCTATTACGCAAGCTGTGTGCCGCCTTGCTGGTCAGTGTAAGGCATTATAAAACAATAAATTAAGAATTGATGAATTTGGGGGTTTTTGCCCAAGTCCGGAAGTGTAAGGTATTCCGACATAATTTTCGGAATTCAGCGACAATTGCAAATAATTCATGAAGGTGCCCATCGCGGCTGGGGCAAGATAGCCATTGAAAACTTATTGAATCTATGATACAATGATATCAAGATGGATTTTTTCCATGGTTTTGATTCATGCAGCAGGAATTCACAGCGGTACCCCTATAGCAGGGTGCGAATAAGGGGGTGATTGCACTAGTCAGAGGTACAAGGTTGATCGCCTTGCATCAATCCTTGCAGCGTGGTTTTGCACTAAGCTTGGCTTCACGAGTCCCGATGAAAGGAGTCATCATGAGGGCTGCAACTATTGCGATGTTGATCCTTCTTCTGCCGGCTGCTCTGTTCGCCGGCCCGACGATGGGGGTCTACTTCAGTTTCG
>JBFYZJ010000085.1:0-5507 GCA_041309565.1 Candidatus Krumholzibacteriota bacterium | reverse complement strand
GACTCCCGAAGGGGAAGGGCTCATGATCACGCCCTATTCACCCCCCGAGCAGCACGTGCTCAAGGTCGTCTCGCGCGGCGCCGTCGACGAGGACGGAACCCTCACGGGAACGCTGCGCCTCGAAGCGACGAACTACATGGACCAGCGGATGCGCCGCTGGCTCGGCACGCACAAGCGGGACGATCTCCGCGCCTACGTCGAAGGATGGCTCGCCGCGATATCTCCGGACATCGAGGTGACGAAGCTCGAGATCGGCGATCCGCTCGATTTCAAGAAACAGTTCGCATTGGACGTGACGTACCGCGTGCCGCGCTACGCCGTCGCCGACGGGAAGACGCTCGATTTCGCCTCGCCGGCGTGGAAGCTCGGATTCGGCCGCACGCCGTTCATCGCGGCGGTCGCGACAATCGATCTCGAGAAGCGCGAGCTTCCGCTCTTCATCTGGAACACGCAGGCGTACGAGTGCGACGAGTCCATCAAGCTCCCCGCGGGGATGAAGGCGCGCGATCTCGCGAAGGAGTCCGCGCGGACGGGCGAATACGCCGCTTACCGCATGGAGCGCGCCGTCGCCGGGGCCGCCGTGACGAACAAAGGCACCGTGCTCGTGAAACGGAGGACGATTCCGGCGGCGGACTATCCCGATTTCCGCGCCGTCCTGAGGGAGGCGGGGGACTACGCCACCCGCAGGGTGATATTCGAGAGAGAGGGGGGATCGCGATGAAGCGCTCGACGATCCACGCGACGATGATGACGCTGCTCTCGATCGCCGCCGCGGCTCTGATCGCGGCCTCGGCCTTCGGTCTCGCTCCTCCGCCGGCCGGCTCCGCTCCGGTTCCCGCCGCCGGCACCGGCTGGAAGGAAATGCAGCTCCGATATCCCGACGCCGACGCCGTCGTGCTGTACGATTCGCTCGTCGTCACCCTCGACGGCGCGGACCGCGTCTCGAGGCGGTATCACCGCGCCGTTATGCTCTTCACCGACAACGCGATCAACCGCTACGGCGATCCGCGGCTGCTCTTCAACGCAGCCACGCAGGATCTCGCGATTCTCGCCGCGCGCGTCCGCATGCGTGACGGCACGATCGTCGACGCGCAGAAGAACGCTTTCAATCAAACGACGCCGTTCTCCCTCGACCTCACGCCCGACTACGCCGATTGGCAGGAGACGGTCGTCACCCTCATGGGTGTGGAGAAGGGATGCGTCGCCGAGCTCCACTACACGATTGCGGACAAGAGCGCTTCGCCGTGGCTCTCGGGAGTCGAGGTCTTCAGCGCCGAGGATCCGACGCAGGAACGCGTGCTCGCCGTGAGGCTCCCCGCGGGCCGTTCGCTGAAATTCGCCTCTCTGCGAGGAGAGGCGCCTCCGCCCGACACGGACGCCGCGGGAGCATGGGACTGGACCGTGCGGAACATCCCCGGGCGCACGCCGCTCGACGGCGGCGTCTGGTCGGGAGATTATTTTCCGGCGGTGTGCTACAGCACCGCCGCGGATTGGAAGAGCGTTCTCTCGCGGCTCGGCGAGCGCCTCGCGACCGCTTCGCCCGCGGCGCCGGCGGCCGAAGCGTCGATACGCGACGCAGTGAAGGATTGCGGGCCGACGCTCGAGGCGAGGGCGGTTGCCGTGCACCGCCTCGCGATCGGCGCCGTCCGGGGCATTCGGGCGCCCTATCCGCTTTGCGCCGCGCCCGCCCGCGACGCCGCTCGCATCTACGACACCGGCTACGCGAGCCCGCTCGACGGCGCCGTGCTCCTCGCTTCGATGCTTCGAACGCTTGAGTTCGAGCCGGCGTTCGTCCTGGTCTCGTCGGGAACGACCGCCGTCGGCGAAACGCCGGCGCCCGAGCTCTTTTCGCGCGTCGCCGTATCGGTGCCGATCGGGAACGAGGGAGAGCTGCTTCTCGATCCCGCGACTCCGCTGGAGCGCGATCCATCGTTCTCCCTCGCCGGAAGAACGCTCGCGCGCCTCGGCCCGGCGCCCCGGCTCGAGCGGTTTCCCGCGCGGAACTCTTCAGAGAGCGGGAGCGGTCTCGTTATCGATCTCGTTCCGGGAAAGGACGGCGCTCTCGAGGGAGAGGGCACCGCGATCCTGAAGGGCGCTTTCTCCCCGTACTACCTCGTGCGTGAGGGGGAAACCGGTCTCGCCGATTATCTCAAGAAACGCGTTTCGGGCCTCTTCGGCGGCGCGAAGCTCGTCTCGTGGAATCCGCGCGCGGTCGACCGGGACCGGATCGAAGTCGATTTCACGTTCACCATGGAGTTGCCCGACAAGAAGAAAGGGGAGCGCGTCTATCTCGCGATGCCGCGGCCGTTCGATTCGCCGCTCTCCGGTATCGAGCGAGTGCAGCTCTGGCGCTCGCAGATCGAAGACCCGATCCGGCTCGAACCGTCCGAGCTCGACGTCCGGTGCACGATCGAGCTTCCCGAAGGCTGGAAGCGCGTCACGGATTCCTTCTCCGTGAGCGAGACGAACCGGCTCGGCTCGGTCAGCGCCGACGCCGCGGAAACGGCCGGCGATGCGATGGAGTTCCGCAGCCGTCTCGTGCTCCCGGGCGGTCTCGTTCCCCCGGAATCATTCGGGGAATTCAAGGCGCTCCTCCGGGCGTACGGGCAGGATCGCATCGTGCTCGAGAAGGACTGAAAAGGGAATGACGGGCCGCGGGGCCCGTCATTCGATCTGCGCGAGGAGGGGGATCTTCGCGCAACCGTTACGCCGGGTTCAGTTCGATCGAATCGCCGATTCCCGTGTCGCTTTCGCGCAGCGTGTTCGGCGGGAACTCCACGGCGCTCACCGCGCCGTGAGACGAATCGGCGATACAGTCGGGCGGGAAGTTCTTGAACATCGTCACGACGCGCCCGTGCTGGTTGAGGAACGCGATATCGACGGGATTCTTCATGCCGACCGTGTAGATGGCCCGGCACGGCGCGATCCAGAGCGCGCAGTTCCGCGGAATCCCGCGGCTGTTCAGGAACCGCAGCGTCTGGATGCAGTTCGCGTTCAGCGTCATGAGGTGCTTCGCGATCATCGTTCCGCGCGTCTTGTTGAAAACCGACATGGCGATGCCCCCTAGAGCGAAACTTCGATCATGAGAACCGCGAGCGTCGCGATGGCGAGCTTCGCGCACCAGGGCAGGATGTCCCTGTATCCGGAGCGCTCGCGCGCCGGATCGCCGGCCGCGGAGGATTCGTCGTCGTCCGTCGCCGCGGAATCCTTCCGGTCCATCCGCAGCATTTTCATCGTCTCGATCTCGACGAGGGCCGATTGCTCGTCGAAGGCGAGAAGACGCGTCCCGCCGGAGCCCGCGGCGCCCGCGGTCCCGGCAGCCGGCGGCGAAAATTCGATTCTGAACATTCTCTGGACGGAGAGGAGCGCGGTCGCGATGCAGAAGGCGATCGCGTACTGGACGGCGCCGAGAATTCCTCCGAGCGCGACCGACACGATCACGTCCTCGCGCGAGACGAATCCGAGAATCGAAAGCGGCAGCGTGAGGAAGAGCGCCGCGGAAGCGCCGACGAGGGAGAAGACGAGTCCGTCTATCCCTCCCGCGAGGCCGAGCACGACCGGCGCGGCGACGAGAACGGCGAGGCCGAGAAGAACCTGGAATCTCCTTCTCTCCATCGCGTAGAAGGCGATCGTTATGAACATCGCTGCGAGGATGCTGTACATCGTCCTTCTCGACCTTTCTTCTCGTCTCCCGCTCTCTCCAATACACAAGGAGCGTTCCATCGCCGCGCGCCGCGGGAGCATCCCGCGTGCGCGCGTTGCCCCATGGTGGTATGTTGCCCGTAATACATTATTATATAATGAATTGCCCGTGTGGCGAAACGGCGGCAGCGGTGCCGTTCCGGCTCGGCGCTTCGCGCGCGCCCTCGGCGAGCCGCCCGATTCCGGGGATTATTTCCCAATCGGCGCTGCCGAAAGGCCGCTCCTGCGCCTTTTTCCGTGAAGTGCCGATTCGCGGGCGGAAGGATTTCCCGGAATGCCTCGTTGCGCCTCGGGATTTCCCGATGTTTCCCGGACTACCGGGGGATCTTCGATTTGAGAGCGAGGAAGGTGTCCTCGACGGAGCGCATGTTCTGCTTCCAGAGCCCGCGCTCGTTGACGATGAGGATGTTGGTCTCGCGAGCCGTGGCTCTGAAGGCGGCGTTGTCGAGCGTTTCGATTACGGCGGCGGCGAGGGACGCGGCGTCGCCGTTCCGCGCGATACGGCCGTTCTCCCCGTCCCGAATCCATTCACGGTTCGCGGGAAGATCGGTCACGACGGGCACGGCGCCGCACGCCATCGCCTCGATGAGGGAAACGGACGTCGAATCCGATTTCGACGTCGATACGTAGACGTCGGCGGCGCGGAGCTCGCGGGCGATGCCCTCCGGATCGAGCCGTCCCTTGAACGCGAAGCATCCCTCGAGCGAGAGGCGTTTCACCTTCTCCTCGAGGCGCGCGCGCTCCGGGCCGTCCCCGCAGACGACGAAGTGCGCGTCGATCTTCCGGCGGACGATCGGCGCCGCGTCGACGAGCATCTCCACGTTGTATATCGGGTGGAGGTTGCGCGTGCTCACGACGCGCAGGCCGCCCCCGGGGCGCTTCTTCTCCGGCGCGCTCTTGCGCGGAAAGAATACGGTCTCGTCGATTCCCATGTACGTTTTGAGGATCTTCGCCGGGCTCGTGCCGGCCGCAATCGCGATGCGCGAGAGCTCGTCGGCGTCCGTGAGAACGAGATCCGCCTGCCGCAGCACGTAGCGGATCTGGAGCCGGTGCACGAGGGACGAGGGATAATCGACGAGGAGATCGGAGCCGAGGCTCGAAACGACGAGGGGCCTGAATCCGCTCCGCGCGGCGACGAATCCGTAGCCGCCGAGGTAGAGCGCGTTCACGAGGTCGGGACGGAAGCGCGCGAGCTCCTCTCGAATGGAGCCGAGCGCCGAGAGATAGCCGAGGAGCTTCGTCGGCAGACGGCTTTCCATCCTTCGCGCCGGAACGGCGCAGCCGCCGGCGTTCTCGAACGTGAGGAGGAGCGTCTCGTGACCGCGCTCGTGGAAATATCCCGCCCACCGTCTCACGTGGTTGAGCGAACCGTCTCCGAGAAACGCGATACGCACGTCCCGCTCCTTTTCGCCGGCGCCCCGCACACCGGCCCGAATTCCGCGCCGGCGCGCTCCTGTGCCGTCCGAAATGTATCACACGGCGGGACAATTTTCTTGAAGAATTCCGCGGCGTGATTCAGAATCGATTCATGCGCGCGGGCGGCGCCGCCGCGTCGAAGCGCGTGAATCCGCCTGCCGCCGCATATGTTTCAATATTGAATCAAGGAGGCCCGTCGATGTTCGGGAATGTCGGGACCGTGAAAAGTCTCCCCGTCGCGTTGTCGGTGTGTCTGGCCGCGCTCTGCGCAACGGCGCCTCTCGCGCCCGATGCACGGGCGCTCGCGCCTTCCGGCGAACGGCCGGTTCACACCTATTCGATCGTCGCCCGCGATTCGCTGACGGGGGACATGGGGGTCGCGGTCCAGT
>JBFYZJ010000084.1:0-2822 GCA_041309565.1 Candidatus Krumholzibacteriota bacterium | reverse complement strand
GTGCAGTTTCTCACGATGCCGCTCGTCGTCGGACTTTTCATACGCGCCTCGTGGTATGCGCCGCTCGCCAACGTGCTCGTTTCGCTGCCGTTCACCGTGCTCCTCTACGCGGGATTTCTCTACGTGTTCGTTCCCTTCGGTCCCGTCCGCGCCATGCTGGCGCCGGGGATCAATCCGCTCTGCCGGTTCCTCGAGACCGCGCCGGGCCTTCTCGCGCGCGGCCCGCACCCGGCGCTCTACCGGGGAGATTTCAATATCGACTCGTATCTCTGCGGGGCCGGCCTGACCGCATGGGCGCTGCAGGGCACTTGCCCCCGCCGGCGGCCGGTGCTCGTCGCCGGCGCGGCGTTCATCGCGCTGGCGTTCGCGGCGCCCGGTCCCCGGATGAATCCCGGAGGGGGATCCGGGGGCGCCGGTTCATCGATGCCCCGCGGGGGGGTTCTTCGCGTTTCATCCGCGGGCGCCGAATATTTCGGGATCGGGACGGGTATCATATTCCTGCACGAAGGATTCTCCTCGAAGGACGCCTATCGGTTCACGAGATCGCTCTGGGCCGCCGGGGTGAGGGATGCGGGAAAATGCGTCGTGGCGCCCTCGCGCCTGCCCCGCACGTACGGTCTGTTCTACCTGGCGACGCGGATTCGTGTGGAAGAAGTGATCTGCAGCCGTTATCTGCTCGCCCGCGAAACGGACCTGTCCGCGCGGGTCGCCGGGGGGCAAGAGAGGATCAGGGGAGTATCGGGTGGGGAGGTTCTGCGGGACGGCTGCTGGAGGCTCGAGATCACGGGACCTCCGTTTCCGCCTCCCCGCCGGGGAGCCGTCGCGGCCGCGGATGCCGCTCTGACGTGGCGTTTGATCGCCGGGCGAACGACATCGCTTGACTTGCCGCAGCGGCGTCCATATCATGCTGTGCCATGAAGGAGCGAATGAAGATCGCAGTCCTCGCCTCGGGCAGGGGGAGCAACTTCGAAGCCCTTGCGCGCGCGTGTCGGAATGACGATTTTCCCGCGGAAATCGCGGTGCTGATCGTCGACCGGGACACGGCGGGGGCGATATCGATCGCCGACTCCTTCGGAATCGAGCGCACGGTCGTCGACTGCGGGGAGAAAAAGGGCTCGATGACTCCCGAGTCGAGCGATCGCATGGCGCGGCTCTGCGCCGAGCGCGGCGTCGGACTGGTGTGCCTCGCCGGGTTCATGCGGATCGTGAAAGGCGCGCTCATGACCCGATACCGGGGACGAATGCTGAACATCCACCCGGCGCTGCTCCCGAGCTTCAAGGGGCTCGACGGGCAGGCGCAGGCGCTCGCGTACGGCGTGCGCTACAGCGGGTGCACGGTTCATTTCGTCGACGAGGGAGTCGATACGGGCCCGATTATCGTTCAACGCGTCGTTCCGGTCCTCGACGGCGATACGGTCGAGAGCTTGAGCGAACGGATACTTCACGAGGAACATCGCGCGTATCCCGAGGCGGTGCGCCTGCTCGCGGAGGGAAAGCTCCGGATCGAGGGAAGGAGAGTGCTCATCAATGGCGACGCATGAAATCGGCGGTCGCGGCCGCGACGGCTTCGACGGCATCGAACCGTCGTTCAAGGGTAAGGTGCGGGACGTGTACGATCTCGGCGAGCGGCTGATCATCGTCGCCTCGGATCGCATATCGGCCTACGATTCGATCCTGCCGACGCCGATTCCGGGCAAGGGAATCGTTCTCACGCTGCTCTCCGCGGCGTGGGTACAATGGCTCGCGGGCATTCCGCATCATATTCTGGAAACCGACGTCTCCGCGTTTCCGGAGCCCTACCGTTCCTTCACGCGGGAGCTCGGGGGGCGCTCGATGCTCGTCAGAAAGGCCCGCCGCATCGATCTCGAGTGCGTCGTGCGCGGGTATCTCGCGGGCTCCGGGTGGAAGGAGTACCGGGAGAGCGGCACGGTCTGCGGCATCCCGCTCCCGAAGGGGCTCAGGATGTCCGACCGGCTCGATGAGCCGATATTCACCCCTTCGACGAAAGCGGACACGGGACACGACGTCAACATCACGTTCGAGGAGGCGGGGAAGATCGCCGGAGCGGACGTGGCCGCCGAGGTTCGCCGGCTCAGCCTCGACATCTACCGGCGCGCCCGCGAGTATGCGGCCGCGCGCGGCATCATCATCGCCGACACGAAATTCGAATTCGGCTTCATCGACGGGCGCGTGGCGCTGATCGACGAAGTGCTCACCCCCGATTCGTCGCGCTTCTGGCTCGCGGAGGAGTACCGGCCCGGGGGATCTCCCCCGAGCCTCGACAAGCAGTTCGTGCGCGATTATCTCGACGCGATCGGGTGGGATCACAATCCGCCGGCGCCGGGGCTGACGGAGGATATCGTCCGAAAAACGTCCGATCGCTACCGAACGGCGCTCACGAGCCTGTTCCCTGAAATCAACATCGAGAGGTATCTGTTATGAACGTACCGGTGAAGAGAGCATTGTTCAGCGTGACCGATAAGAAGGGGCTCGATTCGTTCGCGAAGGCGCTCTCGAGCCGCGGGGTCGAGATCATCGCGTCGGGAGGAACGGCGAAGGCGATTCGCGACGCCGGCGTGCCCGTGATCGACGTGAGCGACATCACCGCGTTTCCCGAGATCATGAACGGGCGCGTGAAAACGCTCCACCCGAAGATCCACGGCGGGATCCTCGCCGAGCGGGAAAACCGCGCGCACCTCGAGCAGGCGGCGAAGCTCGGCATCGGGCTCATCGATCTCGTCGTGGTCAACCTGTACCGGTTCCGCCAGGCGGCCGATAATCCGAAGCTCGGCGAGAAGGACATCGTGGAGGAGATCGATATC
>JBFYZJ010000083.1:0-4142 GCA_041309565.1 Candidatus Krumholzibacteriota bacterium | reverse complement strand
CCCCCGGCGCCGACAGACACACGTTCTTCACGAGAACGTCGCTCTGGAACGAAACGATCATCACTCCCGTGCCGCTTCGGCCCGCGGGCTCGATCCCGGTCCATACGAACTGCGTCTTCGGCAGGTCGAGCTCGCGCGGCGGCGCGAAGTAGAGCAGATTCCTCGAGACGACCCCCTCCGCCCCGAACAGCTCCGCCGAGAGGACGACGCGGCGCGGGTTCTCCCCCGCGAGCACGCGGGAGAGGCCGTCCGCGAAGACGGGCCTCGACGAGTTCTCGCGGATGTTCAGGCGCCGGCTCGACTCCCAGACGACGTTTCCGCGAAAGTCGAGGAGCCGGAGCGAGAGACGGGCGTCGAACGCCTCCTGCCGGTCGGAGACGACGTACACACGGACCGTATCGTTCTCGATGACCGGCGAGACGAGCGCCTCGCTGAAGGCGTCGGCCGCGAAGTACAGGAGCGCCTTCGGCTCCCCCTCGTAATCGATGCTCGACCACGAGGCCGCGGGCCAGCAGTCGTCGAGCTGCCAGAAGAGCGAGCCCATGCACCGCGGCTTCGCGCGGCGGTGCGCCTCGATGGCCGTTTTCATTCCCTCCGCCTGCAGGAGCTGGCTTACGTACACGAACGATTCGAAATCGCGCGGCTCGCGATAGTACATCTTCAGGTAGCGATCGATGATCTCGTTCCCCCGCGGGTGCTTCTGGTGCGCGAGCATTTCCGGCGAATCGATGCGCCGCGCCTCCGGCGGAGCGAATCCCTCGATCGTCGCCATCGACGGAAACGACTGGAATCCGAACTCGCTCATGAACTGCGGCACCTTCTCGAGGAACGCCTCGAACGGCTCGCCGTCGTGCCACACCCCCCAGTAGTGCGAATCCCCTTCCGTGAGGCTCCGCGGATCGCCGCGTCCGTGGCGCGGAGACGACGGCCAGTACGCCGTCTCCGGATCGAGCTCCGCGACGACGCCGGGGAGCAGCTCGTGGAAGAGCCGCACGTAGTCCTCCCAGATTCTCGCGGAGTCCGCCGCGGAATACCCGTACTGCCGCTGCCAGCCCCAGCGGTGCCACCCCTCGTCGATCTCGTTGTTGCCGCACCAGAGGGCGAGGCACGGATGGTTCCGGAGCCGGCGCACGACGCCGGCGGCCTCCTCCCGCACGTTGGCGAGGAACGCCTCGTCGCCGGGATACATCGCGCAGGCGAACATGAAATCCTGCCAGACGAGAATGCCGTACTCGTCGCAGAGATCGTAGAAGAGCTCGCTCTCGTAGACGCCGCCCCCCCAGACGCGCAGCATGTTCATCCCGGCGCCGGCCGCGGCCGCGACGAGCGATTCGTAATGGTCGTCCGTGACGCGGGGAATGAAGCTGTCCATCGGGACGAAATTCGCCCCCTTCATGAACACGGGGACGCCGTTCACCCTGAAGTAGAAGCTTTCCCCCGCCTCGTCCCGCTCCCGGACGAGCTCGACCGTGCGGAGCCCGATGCGCTTCTCGGCCACATCGAGAATGAGATCCCCGCTCCGGATCTCGCCCGACACGTCGTACAGCTCGCTCGCGCCGAGCCCGTTCGGCCACCAGAGCCTCGGCTCGGGAATGGTGAAATCGACCGTCGCGACGTTCGTACCCGGCGCGAGGATCGCGAAGACGCTCGCGACGATCCGGCCGTCGCGGCGCACCGAGAGGAACGCCTTGCCCGGAGCGGACGCCTCGACTTCGAAGACGGCCGCGAGCTCCGCCGTTTTCTCGCCGAGACTCTTCTGGACGATCCTGAAATCGGCGATTCTCGCCGCGTTCCAGGCGCGCAGTCGCACGGGGCGCCAGATGCCCGAGGTCACGAACCGCGGCGCCCAGTCCCAGCCGTAATGGTACGCCGCCTTTCTCGTGAGGACGCGAGGCCCGCCGGGGAGCTCGCAGCCGAGCGCATCCCACGCGGGCTCGACCGCGGCGACGGGGGAGTGGAAATAGACGCGCAGCTCGTTTCCCCGCTCGCGCAGGATACGCTTGCACGGGACGCGCCACTCGCGGAACATGTTGTCGGCCCGCAGGACGAGCACGCCGTTCAGATAGACGTCGGCGTACGTGTCGAGCCCCTCGAACTCGATCTCGACGCGCTCCCGCGCGAGAAATTCGGGGGGCGCGTCGAAGACGGTGCGATATTCCCAGTCCACGTTCTCGATCCACTGGAGACCGCTCTCGTTCGTCCCGAAGAACGGATCCCCGATGATCCCGGCCGCGAGGAGATCGGTGTGGACGCATCCGGGCACGCTCGCCGGGCGCCATTTCCCCTCGGAAACCCACCGGAACTCCCAGCCGCGGTCGAGCAGGAGCGTCGGGCGGCCGGACGGCTCGTTGCACGATGACGCGAGGAGCGCGATCGAGACGAGAAGCGGGACGAGAAGCGCGGGGCGATTCATCGATCCTCCTTGCCGCGCTCCGCGAGGGGCGCGGACTGCTGAAGGAGAAAGCGGATCGAGTATATCACGCGCCGCCCCGTGGTTGGAGGGCCGTTTTTCGGCGCCCTCCCCCGCGGCGAGCCGCCCCTGCGCCCCGTTTTACCCTTGACGAAGACGGCGGATTAATTGTATATTGGTACTGTAATACCTAATTATGGGAGGCGTGCTGCATGAAACGACAGATTATCACGATCGACGAGGACCGCTGCACCGGCTGCGGCCTGTGCATTCCGAACTGCCCCGAAGGAGCGCTCCAGATCATCGACGGCAAGGCCCGGCTCGTGAGCGACCTCTTCTGTGACGGGCTCGGCGCGTGTATCGGCCACTGCCCCGAAGGCGCCATCACGACCGAATCCCGCGACGCGGAGGCGTACGACGAGAGCCGCGTGATGGAAAACATCGCGCGGGGCGGCGCGAACGTGATCAAGGCGCATCTCGCGCACCTCAAGGGGCACGGGCAGGATGAATACTTCCGCGAGGCGCTCGCGTTCCTCGTCGATCGCGATATCGAGATTCCGGAGGAGTTTCTCGAGCCGAAGTGCCGCTGCGGCGGCGCGGACGCTCCGTTCCCGGGCGCGGCTGCGGCCCCTCCCGCGGCCGCGCCGGCGGAGCGCCCGTCGCGCCTGCGCCAATGGCCCGTGCAGATCATGCTCGTGCCTCCGACGGCGCCCTTTCTCGCGGGCGCCGATCTCCTCATCGCCGCCGACTGCGTTCCCTTCGCCTTCGCGGGCTTCCACGAGGATCTCCTCGCCGGCAAGGCGCTCCTCGTCGGCTGCCCCAAGCTCGACGACGCCGCGCATTACCTCGAGAAATTCACCGAAATGTTCAAGCGCAGCGACGTCAAATCTGTTACCGTCGCCCGCATGGAGGTCCCCTGCTGCGGCGGCCTCGTGCGGATAGTCGAGCAGGCGATCCGGGACTCGGGCAAAGTGATCCCGCTGCAGACGGTGACGATCGGCATCGACGGAAGGAGAAGGTGAATTGAGAGCGGCGCGCGCGTTCGCGTTTCTATTGCTCGTGCTCATCGCGATCATCTCGACGGTCGCGGCGAACGGCCGGACGGAAAAGCCCCGGCACTCGAAGAAGAACGGGATCGAATGGACCTACGACGTCGACAAGGGTCTCGCGCAGGCGAAGAAGGACGGCAAGCCCGTCATGATCGATTTCATGGCCGAGTGGTGCCCCCCCTGCCGGGCGATGGAGGATTCGACCTTCGGCGACAGCGCGGTCGTCAAGAAGGCTTCGGCGTTCGTTCCCGTGCGGATCGATATCGATAAGCAGCGCGCGGTCGCGGCGAAGTACGGGGCCCTCGCCCGCAAGTACGGCGGGATCGGGATCCCCAATATCCTGTTCCTGTCCCCCGGCGGCGGGAAGATCAAGCACATCGTCGGCTACTACGGACCGAAGCAGCTCGTCGCCGCGATGGATTCGGCGCTGGCGCCGCCGAAATAACGCTCCGGCGGCGGTCACTTCCTCATGAGGTCCCACCATCCGTACCAGCTCGCGTAGATGACGAGCTTCTGCGCGTTCACGTCGAACGGAGTGGCTTCGTCCACGCCGAGGTAGCGATCCCACATGTACTCGACGCCGAACGAGGCGGTGACCCCCTTGGACGAGTACGCTTCGAGCGCGATCCCGATGCCGGGGCCGACCATGTTGTTCCAGTCGTACCCCTCGGTATCGGCCTGGT
>JBFYZJ010000082.1:0-4072 GCA_041309565.1 Candidatus Krumholzibacteriota bacterium | reverse complement strand
ACGCGCTCCGACTCGAACGGCGGCGTGTAACTGTCGAGCGCGCCGCGATCGAAGGCGGCCGCGCTCCGATACGAGGCAAACAGCTCCCACGCGAGGACGGAGAACCCCTCGTCCCGTTCCTCGAGCCCGAATGACGGGCCGAACACAAGATCGACGCACGGCGCGCCGTAGAATTCGATCTCGATCTTCGGCTCGATGGAGATCGAGACGCGCGCGCCCCCCTCGCTCTCGTACTGAAACGGCCGCGCCGCATACGCGGGGGATGCATCCGACGAAATCGACCACGCGCCCCGGTCGAGCCGGATGCCGCAGCGCATCGGGCCGGAGATATCGATCCCGAGGCTGCAGGCGAAGGCCGTATCGGACGAGACCTCGAGTCTCGCCATGAGAGTCATCGTGACCGCGGCCGCGACGGGGACGGGACCGAGATACGAAACGAACGGTTTCCGGATCGAGGCGATCGGCATGCTGCGGACGCCCGCGACCGGACCGAGCGCCTCGACGCCGATCTCGCACGCGAGACGAAGCTCCCCCGCCGCGCTCGCCGCGAACCGGTGGAGCTTGTACGGAACGATCCGCATGGAAAGATCGATCGCGGGCTTGAAATCGATGCGGCCGCTCGCGATCGCCACCGAGAGCGGGGCGCCCCCCGCGTCTCCGGAATAGAGGATCACGTTCGAGAGATCGAGGCCGCTGGAGAAGCCGATGGACGTCGTCGCGTCCAGAATGCCCGACACGACGGCATCGGTGAGGACGGCGGGGCGCGCGCCGATGTAAAGCCTGCCGCCGCTCACGCTCATGGAATGCACCCTGCGGATGTATCCCCCTCCGTCCGATCCGACGATGACGCCGCCCGTCGGAATCGGCGGCGCGCCCGGGCCCAATAGATCGAATACGAGCGTGGAATCGCTCGCCTCGACGAACGAGAGCCCGGCTTTCACGTCCACGACGAACACGTCGGGGGCGATCTCGGCGGCCGATCCCTTCCCGCCCGGGGAGGTCGGCGAGTCCGCGTCGCAGCCCCCGATCGATGCGAGCACCGCGGCCAGCGCGATGAATATCGTTATTCTCGTCGGGGCCTTCATTGCGGCAGCAATATCCCCCATTCGCCGAACACGACCGCCGCGACGCTGTCGACGGCGCTCCGCCGGAAGAACCACAGCGGAAATCCGAAATGGAAGCTCGCCGCCGCCGTGCCCGCTCCCCCCGAAACCTCGGGAACGACGCCGGCGTACTTCGTCATCCACAGCGCGACGGCCGCGCCGTCCAGCGCCGAGGAATCGCTCTTCGCCTTCATCGAGTAGATCGGGTGGAAGCACGGCTGCGACCGCAAGGCCTTCGCGTGCATCCAGTAGGCGGGATCGTACGCCTCGACGTACGTGAGCCCTCCCACACCGAGCGAATCGTCGGGATCGAAATAGCGTCCCGGCTTCGTGACCTCCGTCCAGAGATCGAGGCGCGCCGGGAAACCGGGGCGCGCCGCGGTGAGCGGGTCCGAATCGTCGCGCAGCGCGTAGGCCATGCAGTCGTAATGGCGCACGAACCGCTCCGGCATGACGCTCGCCGTGCGCATGACGCCGTCGACCTTGTCGAGCACCGTCACGCAGTAGTCGCGGTACGGCATGCTATGCACGCCGCTCCGGTCGCCCCCGCAGTCCCCGCGGTTGCCCGCGATCTCGCACGCGAGATTCATCGGGAAAGACTGCGCAGTCGCCTGAAGCGCCGCGGCGAGCCCTCCTCCCCGTTGCCCCTGCCCGAGCGTCCAGAGATGCCCGCCCTTCAAGAGAAAGAGCGCGAGATAATTGACGGGATGCTTTCCCGTCTTGCCGACCTGGCTCTCCGGCGTGAAGAGGATCGCCTTGCTCCACGCGTTGCTCTCGGACGAATACGTCCAGATGACGTTTCGGTACCTCCCGAGGAGATCGAGGGTGGGCGGCTTGAGCAGATTCTGGGCCGCGTCGTAAACGTCCCGCGCGGGATCGAATCCGGCCGCGCGCGAGCAGATGCGCAGCCAGAACTGGTCGTGATTCGATTCGGACGGAACGGAATAATCCCCCGGCTGTGCGCTCGCCCCCAGGTAGTCGTCGACGAGGAGGAGCGAGCGGTCCATCGGAAGCGGCACGACGTTCACCGTGACGCGGGCGAGGGCGCGGTTCCCCGCGATGTCGATCGCCTCGACGAAGAGCGTGTGGACGCCGGCGTAGAAGGCGACCTCGTTCGCCGCCGTGAGGCCGGGCACGAAGGGATCGCTCCACGCGAGGTAATCGGGAACGTCCCACGCATACCGGTATCCGGCGACCGTTCCCCCGTATTCGCTCACGTCGGCGCGCCACGTGAACCGAAGCGGCACGCCTGGAGGAAAATCCCGGCGCTCGGGGTTGTAGTTCGTGCCGAGAAACCGGAAGCCGACGAGGTGCTCCTCGTAGAGAACGAGGAGCGGCGACGCCGACGCCCGCACCCTGAATCTTCGCGCGTTCGCGCGGATACTGAATGTATCGGTGGTCCTGCCGGCCGCGTCCCGTGCCTGCACGGCGAGTATGTAGATCCTGCCTGCCGTGAGCGCCTCGTCGTCGCCGAGTACGGTCGCCATGCCCGAATCCCCCGGCGCGCCGAACGGCGTCCACGGCGACCAGGCGCTCCCGTATCGCCACGGATTTTCGTTCAGGTCCTTGATGATGTCGAAGGCGGGATTGTAGGCGCCCGTCGAATCGACGCAGAGGCGCCAGAGCCAGCGCGTTTCGGCGGGCACGGATCCCTCGCCCGCGCGCCATCGAAAGGCGGTCACCTTCGCGTATTGCGGCTCGTTCGCCGCGTACGCCGGATGGTAGATGTACGGGATCGGAGTGCCGAGATCTGAAGGAGTCGCCCGCTTCGGCACGACGGGATCCTCGCTGCAGCCGGTGAAGGCGAGCGCGATGCAGAACACAAAGAGAAGGTTGCCCCCCACACCTCTCATTCGATGATTATACGCCCGGTGTCAATCGACGCACGCGGCCGGCCCGGCCGATCCCGCATTAACGCAGGAGCACCATTTTACGCGAGAGCGTCTCCTTGCCCGCGGTCAGGCGATAGACATAGATCCCCGACGCCGCGGCCCTGCCCGAGACGTCCCGGCCGTTCCATTGGACGTCGTGCGGGCCGGCGCTCAGCCTCGCCCCGTCCATGAGCCGCGCCACGAGACGCCCGCTCACGTCATAAACCTCGAGCCGCACCGCGGACTCCGCCGGCAGCGAGAACGAGATCGTCGTCGAGGGATTGAAGGGATTCGGGCGGTTCTGATGGAGCGCGAGAGGCGCGGCGGGCACGCGGATCGTTTCGGAGATGAAGAGCAATCGGCTCACGCCGCCGGAGGAGCACTCGACCTTGTAGACGTAGCTGCTCCCCGCGTTCACGCCGGGATCGACGTACGCGAACCGCAGACCGTCCCGAGAAACCCCGCCCGCGTCCAGCATGACGAAATCCCCGCCGTTCTCGGCGCGCGAGATCGAGAACGCGATCCCCGGATCGATCTCGGAGAGTTCCCAGACGACCTCGACGAAGGAGCCGCGCATCGCCGCCGAGCAGCTCTGCAAAAGTGTCGCCGTAGGAGCGGTATTATCCACCGAGTAGCCGGAGTCGGGACATGACGTGTGCTGGACGGTGTCTCCCGGCATGGCGCTCAGGATCGTCTCGAGCCGCACCTTGAAAACGGACCAGTAGTCGCCCGCTGCCCCCGCCGAGTCGACGACGGTCGGCGCAGTCATCGTATAGGTGAGGGCGCCCGTGCCCGGCAGCTCCACGACGGATTCCCATGAGTCCGCATGCCCGATCCGCCGGAGAATGCGATAGGTTTTCGGCATGCCGGAGTGGCCGATCTCGAAATATGACCGATGGAACGTGATCCGAACCTCGCCGCCGTCGTCCGCCGGGACGTCGGCGATCGACGTAATATAGGGACTGTACGTCGTCACGATGATATTCTCGACATTGTCCAGCTCGGCCCATTCCTCGATCTGTCCCGGGGCGTCGATGCGAATCTGGAATTCCAGCCACGTATCTACAGGATCGAGGTCCTCGGGAGAAATGAGAAACG
>JBFYZJ010000081.1:0-3605 GCA_041309565.1 Candidatus Krumholzibacteriota bacterium | reverse complement strand
GCCGAGGGGGAGCGAAAACGCGATCTCGTCGTAATCGGGGAAGTTCCCCTTCGGCGCGAGCCCCGTCGCGCCGCCGGTCTGGATCGCCTCCGGATCCTCGGAGAATTTCTTCACGAGCTTCGTAAAGTCCTCTCCCGCGCGCGCGGCCGCGGCGGCCTGATCCGCCTTCGACTTGTCGCTCACGAGGATAATCGAATAATCGCGCCGCTCGGGGCTCGAGATCTCGCTCTGGTGCGCGTTGTAGTAATCCTGGAGCTCGAGGTCGCTCACGATCACTTCGTTCTTCACCTGATCCTCGTAGAACTTCCAGGTGAGCATCATCTCTTTTTTCTGCTGGAGCCCCTTCGCCACTTCGGGAATCTCCTGAACCTTGAGCTGGCTCTCGACGTAGACCGGGAGCGCCTGATCCCAGATCCTCCGGTGAATGGACTCGACGATCGCTTCCTTCCCCATCCGCCGGCTCGGCCGCTCGGGGAGCCCGATCTCGCCGTAGATCTTCATGTAATCTTTGAGCGTGAACGATCCGTCGGCGTACTGGGCGAGGAGCATGCCCTGATACTGCTCGGGGATCTCGAGCTTCGGCGCGTTCTCGCGCGTCACCTTGTAGGTGACGATGTCTTCCATCAAGATGTCGACCGGCAGGTTGTTGTACACGATGTCGACCGCTTCGGGATAGATGACGAGCCCGATGTCCTTCTCGATCTTGTGCTTCATCTCGGCGAGGAGCTTCTTCTGCTTGTCCCCCGTGACTTTCTTGCGCGCGTACTCGAGGTCCTTCTCGGGGGTTATTCTCTTGACGGAGTGCACCTTGAGGATCGTCCATCCCGTCGGCGTCTGCAGGGGCTCCGTGATGTCCCCTTCCTTCGTTTTCGCGAGCGCCTCCTCGATCCAGTAGAACATGTTCCCGACGGTGCTCGTGCCGAGGAGCCCGCCGTCCTCCCCCTCGCGGCTCATCGAATACTTCTTCGCGAGCTCGGCGAAATCGGCGCCCCCGGAGAGCTGCTCCTTGATGGCGCGAGCCTCGTCCTCGTTAGCGACGAGAATCTGGCTCAGCATGTACTCGTTATGCATCTGCTCGAAGAAATCCTTCGCTTCCTGCTCGGTCACCTTGACCTGCTTCGCGATGTACTCGTTCTCCATCGAGGCGACGAGGTACTGCCCCTTGAACCGCCCCCAGAAGTCGACGAACCACTTCTCCTTCTCGTATCCGGCCGCGAGCGCCTTGATGGTCATGACTTCCTTGTTGATAATGATGTCGAGAAGCTCTTTCTTCCCCTCGAGGTCGTTCGTCCGGGGAAGGTACTTCTCGTCCATCGTCGCGACGGCCTTGTTGAAATCCCCCACGGTGATTTTCCGGTCGGCCACCTTGGCGACGACGAGGTTCTCCTTCTTGCCGCATCCGAGGGACAGCGCAAGCGCGGCCGCCAGGATGCAGAGGATCGTTCTTTTCAAAGCGGGCTCCTTTCTCGCGGACCGATACAACATTTGATACCAAAGGCTCCCCGGGGGAGCCTTACGCAACGGTAAAGCCGGCTACGGGACATACCCCTCCCTGGGGGGGAGCCCCATACTGTTTAAACTACTCTATTTATCAGAAAATTCCAATGATTTCAACAGATTTTCGAGGTCCCGGAAGGGCTCGGAGACGCCCCCGGCGGACCGCAATTCCTTCACGGTCAGCCCGAAGCCCTCCTTCGTGTGGAAAATCAGCCGTCCCGGAAAGAGATCGACGATCGCGGCTATCTGCTTCTTGTTCGGAAGCCGGTCCCCCGCGAAGCCCGCCCTGAGGGCGAACGAGCGGTCGATTTCTATCCGGTCGATGCCGGCCGCCGCGGCGCGGGCCTTGAACTCGACGATCTTGAGGATATTCGCCGCGCTCTCGGGGAGCGGGCCGAAGCGGTCGCGGAGCTCCTTCTCCATTTCCGCCGCCTCGGCGGCGGCCTCGATCCGCGAGAGGCGCCGGTAGATGTCCATGCGCTCCTCCGAGTCGGTAACGTAGTCGGACGGGAGGTAGGACGGCAGGGGAACCGAGATGCGCACCTCGCGCTCCGCCGCGACCGGCTCCCCCTTGAGGCGGGCGACCTCCTCCTTGAGCATGCGCGTGTAGAGATCGAGCCCGACCGCGGCGATGTTTCCCGACTGCTCGACGCCGAGGAGGTTGCCGGCCCCGCGGATCTCGAGGTCGCGCATCGCGATCCGGTAGCCGGCGCCGAGGTAGTCGAACTCGCTGATCGCCTGCAGCCGCTTGACCGCCGTCGGAGTGAGGGTGCGGCCGCGCGGCACGAGCAGGTACGCGTACGCCTTGCGGTCGGAGCGCCCGACGCGCCCGCGGAGCTGGTAGATCTGGGCGAGCCCGAAGCGGTCGGCGCGGTTGATGACGATCGTGTTCACGTTCGGGAAGTCGAGCCCCGCCTCGATGATCATCGTGCAGACGAGCACGTCGAACTTGCGGTCGAGAAAATCGATCATGCGCCGCTCGAGCTCGCGCTCCGGCATCTGCCCGTGCGCGTGCGTGATCCGCACGCGGTCCGGGAGAAGCCGGCGCAGGTAACCCTCCATGACCGCGATCGACTGCACCCGGTTGTGCACGAAGAACACCTGTCCGCCGCGGTCGATCTCGCGCATGCAGGCGTCGCGGATGCTCGCGTCGTCGAAGGGGAGGATCTCGGTGTGAATGGGCAGCCGGTTGCGCGGCGGCGTGTCGATGACCGAGAAATCGCGTATCCCCGAGATCGCCATCGAGAGGGTGCGCGGTATCGGCGTCGCCGTCATGCTGAGGACGTCGACCGATTTCTTCAATTTCTTGAACGAATCCTTGTGGCGCACGCCGAACCGGTGCTCCTCGTCGACGATGACGAGCCCGAGATCCTTGAACTGGATGTCCTTCGAGAGGAGCCGGTGGGTGCCGACGACGATGTCGACCTTCCCCTCCTTCACCGCCTCCACCGCCTCCTTCTGCTTCGCGTTCGAGACGAACCGGCTCAGCGTCGCGACGGTCACCGGGTAGCCGGCGAGGCGCTCGCTCACCGTGCTCGAATGCTGCATCGCGAGCACGGTCGTCGGGACGAGGATCGCCACCTGCTTGCCCGAAAGCGCCGCCTTGAAAGCCGCGCGCACGGCGACCTCCGTCTTGCCGAATCCCACGTCGCCGCAGAGGAGCCGATCCATCGGGCGCGTCGCCTCCATGTCCCCCTTGACCTCCGCGGTGGCGCGGAGCTGGTGCTCCGTCTCCTCGTAGGGGAAGGAGGCCTCCATCTCCTGCTGCCACGGCTTGTCCGGGGGAAACGAGAATCCCTTGGCGAGCTGGCGCGCCGCGTACACCTCGAGGAGGTCGCGCGCGATCTTCTCGGCGCTCGTGCGGGCGCGCTCGCGGGCCCGCGTCCACGAGGCGCTCCCGAGGCGATCGAGCTGCGGCGGGGCGTCCTCCGCCGCGACGTACTTCTCGACGAGGCGGAGCTGCCCGATCGGGATGAAGAGATGGTCGTCGCCGCCGTAGCGCATGTCGAGGCACTCGGTCTTGCCGCTCTCGATGTCGAGGACGCGCATGCCCATGTAGCGCCCGATGCCGTGGTTCACGTGGACGACGAAATCCCCCGGCTGGAAAT